>NZ_CP054301.1:0-300000 GCF_013372285.1 Marinomonas primoryensis
GTGTCTTTGGAGCATTGGAATCTTTGTCTGCAGCGCTTGCAGGGTGAGTTTTCCACATCCCAGTTCAACACCTGGATCCGTCCATTACAGGCTGAAATGATGCCGAATGGAGAGTTGTGCTTAAGTGCACCGAATCGTTTTGTGTTGGATTGGGTGAGTAACAAATATCAAATGCGCATAAAAGAGTTATTGTCTGAATTTGCAGGTGATGATCTTGCCCCGCCTTTAAAATTGACGGTGAAAGCTCAAAACTTTGCTCAAGCAAATCAAATGTCTCCACCTCCCCCTCCCATTCCTAGTGCGCCTGCTTCCAGCCCTTTAAATAATGAAGTGGCGAGAGAATCCGGCTATCGTCCTGGATTTGGACTAATGGATGACGAAGAAGGTTCGCCACCAGCGGGTCTTGAATTTGAAGCCCCTTTGACACTTTCTGCAACAGGCAGAGGATTACGTGGGGAACTTGAACCTTATGAACAGGGGCAGCTACCCTTAGCAGCCCCAAAACGTAAAGTTCAGGTAGAAGGTGGGATCAATCACGGTGCGAATCTGAATAATTCATTTACCTTTGATAACTTTATAGAAGGTAAATCTAACCAGCTTGCTCATGCGGCCGCATTACAGGTTGCTGAAAATCCCGGTGGTGCATACAACCCTCTGTTTATTTATGGCGGCGTTGGTTTGGGTAAAACTCACTTAATGCAAGCCGTGGGCACCGAGTTAATGCGTCATAATCCGAATGCCAAAGTCGTCTATTTGCATTCTGAACGTTTTGTGGCGGACATGGTAAAAGCGCTACAATTGAACGCGATTAATGATTTTAAACGCTATTATCGTACCGTTGATGCGTTACTAATTGATGATATTCAGTTTTTTGCCGGAAAAGACCGAACACAAGAAGAGTTTTTTCACACCTTCAATGCGCTACTAGAAGGTGGTCAGCAGATGATTCTGACCTGTGACCGCTACCCAAAAGAGATTCAAGGGCTAGAAGATCGTCTTAAGTCTCGTTTTGGCTGGGGACTAACTGTTGCCATTGAACCGCCAGAATTGGAAACGCGAGTCGCTATTTTGATGAGCAAAGCAGAAGAAAGTGGCATTAAGTTATCTTATGACTCCGCTTTCTTTATTGCTCAAAAAATACGTTCAAACGTGCGAGAATTAGAAGGCGCTTTAAAACGTGTTATTGCCAACTCACATTTTACGGGTCGAGCAATTACACCGGATTTTGTTCGTGAGTCCTTAAAAGACCTTTTGGCCTTGCAAGATAAGCTGGTAAACATTGATAATATCCAGCGAATTGTGGCGGAATACTACAAAATTAAAATCAGCGATCTACTGTCGAAGCGTCGTAGTCGGTCCGTTGCTCGTCCTCGTCAAGTGGCGATGTCGTTAGCAAAAGAATTAACGAATCACAGTTTGCCAGAGATTGGTGATGCATTTGGTGGACGTGATCATACGACCGCCTTGCATGCGATTCGTAAGATAAAAGAACTGCAAGATACGGATTCGGATATCCGTGAAGACTACAAACAATTGATGCGAATTCTGACCACCTGATGGTCTAAGACTTTGAGTTTACGAGGAAAATAATGAAATTTTCAGTCGTCCGCGAGACACTTCTTAAGCCACTTCAACTAGTGGCAGGCGTTGTAGAGCGCAAGCAAACCATGCCTGTTTTGGCCAATGTTCTGCTTGAAGTTAAAGACCAAATATTAACCCTTACCGGTTCAGATTTAGAGGTAGAGTTAATTGGTCATGTACCATTAGATGAGTGCGAAGAGGGCCGTATTACCGTTCCTGCTCGTAAGCTGATGGACATTTGTAAAAGCCTACCTGACAGCGCAGTGATTGAATTTACACTGGATGAGCAAAAAGCCGTGATCCGCTCTGGCCGTTCACGCTTTAGTTTGTCTACGTTACCAGCGGATGAATTTCCAAATATTCAAGACATGCAAGGTGATTTGACGGTTTCTATTCCTCAAAACAGTGTGCGTCGTTTGATTGATCGCACAGGCTTTGCTATGGCGAACCAAGATGTGCGTTATTACTTGAATGGCATGTTATTGGAAGTGGCTGATGGCCAGTTACGAGTTGTTTCAACCGATGGTCATCGGTTGGCGACAGCGGTTGAAGACGCACAAGTGAGTGGCGATTTAACGCAAGTTATTGTGCCCCGTAAAGGTGTTTTGGAATTAAACCGTCTATTAAATGACACAGATGAATTGGTTGAGCTTGCTATAGGCACTAACCATATCCGTGCCAAAGTTGCAGATTATATTTTCACTTCTAAATTGGTGGATGGAAAATTTCCTGACTACCATCGAGTTATTCCTCGTAATAATGAAAAAATCATCATCGCAGATCGTTTAGAGCTGCGTCAGGTTTTCTTACGAGCGTCGATTTTATCAAACGAGAAATACCGTGGTGTACGCTTGATTTTGTCTAACGGTATGCTGCAAGTGTTTGCCAACAACCCAGAGCAAGAAGAAGCCGAAGAGTCCGTATTGGTTCAATACCAAGGCGATAATATGGAAGTGGGCTTCAATGTTGGCTATTTGTTGGACGTATTGGGTGTCGTCGACACACAGGAAGTACGTTTGTCACTAAACGACTCTAACAGCAGTGCTTTGATTGAAGAAGCAGACAGTCATGCCGCGCAATACGTTGTCATGCCTATGCGTTTGTAAACACGGCCTAATAATCTGTTTGATAGCAATACAACCCGTTTGGCATTTTAGAACGTTAAATAGCTAAGCGGGTCTTCCCTACCCTAAGTAAGGTTTATCTGTTATGCCGCTGGTGCGTTTGGACATCTCTCATGTTCGCAACCTTTCTAGTGTGCGTTTTGAACCTTCGCCTCAAGTGAATGTGATTGTCGGTAAAAATGGCAGTGGCAAAACCTCTGTTTTGGAAGCCATCCATCTTTTGTCTTTTGGCCGTTCCTTTCGAAGCCATAAACATAAAACCTATATCCAATACGAAAACGACGCTTGTCTCGTCTTTGCCCAGTTACATCAAAATCAAGGTAATCCTATCCCTATCGGCCTGCAACGTCATCGAGATGGCCAGATTGATGTTCGAATCCAAGGGCAACGAGCACAATCGGTGGTAGAGCTTGCTGAACGCTTACCTGTGCAACTAATTAACCCTGATGCGTTTCGATTATTAGAAGGATCTCCGAGTATTCGACGTCAATTTATCGACTGGGGTGCTTTTCATTTTGATAAAGGCTTCATTCATGCGTGGAGAGGCTGGCAAAAAGCATTAAAACAGCGGAATACCTTGCTCAGACGTGGTAAAATCTCCAACAGTTTATTGGCGGCATTTGATCAGGAACTGATCCGCTTAGGTGGACAAGTGAATGAGTCCCGAAAAGCCTATGTGGAAAAACTCACACCACATTTCACGACCGTTTTGTCTTTGTTATCGACAGAACTGTCGGTTGATTTGCAGTTTTTTCAAGGTTGGGACGCACAGAAAAGTTTACAAATGGCGGTTGAAGCTGGGCGAGAGCGAGATATTGAGTTGGGTTACACACATACAGGCCCCCAAAGGGCGGATTTACGTGTAAAAACCGCCACGGGCGATGCGTTAGATTCGCTGTCTCGTGGTCAATTAAAGCTGGTGGTATCCGCACTTAAAATTGCTCAAGGACAACTACTGATCGATATGGGTCGCCCTCTGGTGTTTTTAGTGGATGATTTACCAGCAGAGTTGGATGCCAATCATAGACAGAAACTCTGTCAATTATTGGAATCATTAAACAGCCAAATTTTTATTACCAGTGTTGAACCCGATACAACGGATTTTACTTGGGCCGACACAACAGACGTTCGTCAGTTTTCTATGAGTAACGGCGAATTGTCTCTATTGAGCAAAGGTTTGCAGGAGAGTTAAATGAGTGAAAATAAATACGATTCGTCCAGTATCAAGGTGCTCAAAGGGCTAGATGCCGTACGTAAACGCCCTGGCATGTATATCGGCGATACGGATGATGGTACTGGTTTGCACCACATGGTATTTGAAGTCGTGGATAACTCCATTGATGAAGCCCTTGCTGGTCATTGTGACACTGTTACTGTGCTTATTCACCCAGATGAATCCATCTCTGTATCGGATAATGGCCGTGGTATTCCGGTTGATATCCATGAAGAAGAAGGTATATCTGCTGCAGAAGTGATCATGACTGTCTTGCATGCTGGCGGTAAGTTCGATGACAACTCTTACAAGGTATCTGGTGGCCTTCACGGTGTTGGGGTTTCTGTTGTAAACGCCCTATCTGAAGCCCTTACACTTACCATCCGCAAAAATGGCAAAGTATACGAACAATTTTATGTGCATGGTGTGCCACAAGCACCATTGGCGGTTGTTGGCGATTCTGACGGCGCAGGCACCACCGTTCATTTCAAACCATCCCCTAATACATTCAACAACATCTTATTTGTTTATGATATTTTGGCGAAACGTCTACGTGAATTGTCATTCTTGAACTCAGGTGTGGCTATTCGACTAAAAGATGAGCGCACTGGAAAAGAAGATTTTTTTAACTATGACGGTGGTTTACGTTCGTTTGTAGAACATTTGAACACGAACAAAACACCGATCAACGACATCTTCCACTTTATTTGCCAACGTGATGACCTAGAAGACGGCATCGCCGTTGAAATCGCATTACAGTGGAACGAAGGCTTCCAAGAAAACATCTACTGTTACACCAACAATATTCCACAACGCGATGGCGGTACTCACCTAGCCGGTTTTCGTGGCGCGTTGACGCGTACGCTAAACAACTTTATTGAAAAAGAAGGCCTAGCGAAAAAGCAGAAAGTCGCGACAACGGGCGATGATAGTCGTGAAGGTTTAACCGCTATTGTGTCTGTGAAAGTGCCAGATCCTAAGTTCTCTTCTCAAACCAAAGACAAGCTTGTGTCTTCAGAAGTAAAAACCGCGGTAGAGCAGGAAATGAGTAAACGCTTTGCCGAATATTTACTTGAGAAACCAGGTGAAGCCAAAATCATTGTGAATAAGATGATTGATGCGGCTCGTGCTCGTGAAGCCGCGCGTCGTGCTCGTGATATGACTCGCCGTAAAGGCGCGTTAGACATTGCTGGCTTGCCAGGTAAATTGGCTGACTGTCAGGAGAAAGACCCAGCGCTTTCTGAAATCTACCTAGTGGAGGGTGATTCTGCCGGTGGTTCGGCAAAACAAGGTCGTGATCGTCGTACTCAAGCGATTTTACCGCTTAAAGGTAAAATCCTTAACGTCGAAAAAGCGCGCTTTGACAAAATGTTGGCGTCTGTTGAAGTCGGCACTCTAATTACCGCACTGGGTTGTGGTATCGGCCGTGACGAATTCAACGCAGACAAGTTACGCTACCACAGTATCGTTATCATGACCGATGCCGATGTGGATGGATCGCACATTCGTACTTTGTTGTTGACCTTCTTCTTCCGTCAAATGCCAGAAATCATTGAACGTGGACACATCTTCATTGCCCAACCGCCTTTGTTCAAAATTAAACGTGGTAAGCATGAACAGTACATCAAAGATGAAGCTGCCATGGACCAACATCTTATCGAAGTGGCGCTTGATGGTGCTCACATGCACGTCAACGCAGATGCTCCGGGGATTCAAGGTGAGTATTTAGCGAAGCTTGTTCGTGATTACATTCACATTGAAACGGATTTAAATCGTTTGTCTCGTGTGTATCCAAAAGATGTCATGAGCAAACTTTTGTACTGCAAAGCGCTGACACAAGAAAACCTAACGAATGAAGCCGCTGTATTGGAATGGGTCGAAGCCATTCGTAATCAAATGCCACAAGATGCACGCACCGGTTTCCGTTTTGATTTCTCGGTTGAAAAAGATGACGAGCGTAATATCTACTTGCCAGTTGTCGACATCATGTCTCATGGCGTATCGAACCGTTACCGTTTTGAAGGGACTTTCTTTAACTCGCCTGAGTACAAACGTATTGTCGCTATGTCTGAAACCGTAGCGGAATTGTTTGGTGAAGAATCCTTCATTCAGCGTGGTGAACGTCGTGAAGCCGTGAAAACCATCAGCGACATGAAAGCGTGGTTGATGAAAGAAGCGTCTCGTGGCATGACAATCCAGCGATACAAAGGACTGGGTGAGATGAACCCTGATCAGCTTTGGGAAACTACCATGGACCCTGAAGCACGTCGCATGCTTCGCGTTACCATCGATGACGCTGTTGCAGCGGATCAAATGTTCACGACCTTAATGGGTGATGAAGTCGAACCGCGTCGTAATTTCATTCAAGAAAACGCCTTGAACGTAGCGAACTTAGACATATAAAGCCTGAATAGTAAAATGCTTTCAAAAAACGGTTAGAGCGAAAGCTCTAACCGTTTTTTTATGGGTTCTTGCCAAATTTTGATAAACCACCTTCCTTGCTTGTCTAACGTGATAACGATGGCATTGGCGTAGCCTAATCTAACGCCTTTATTATGACCTTAAACCATAGTTTTAAAATAAGTAAAGCCGCTCGAAAGCGGCTTTACTTTATGTTGATACGTTATTGAGGATAAGAATTAAATGCCCAGTTTATCTCGTATATTGTAGTACACCGCACCAACTGCTGTGTAAGGAATACGGAGCATTCGTCCACCAGGGAATTGATATTGTGGCATGCTGGCGAATACATCAAAGCGTTCTGTATCACCGTCAATCGCATCGGATAGAATTTCTCCCATCAAATGGGAATTGGTCACACCGTGGCCTGAATAGCCTTGGGCGTAGTAGAGGTTATCGCCAATCTTACCAACTTGTGGCATACGCATCATGGTCAGAAGAAAGTTTCCTGTCCATGCAAAGTCGATTTTCACGTTTTGAAGAATCGGGTAGGTTTTGAGCATTTTCGGTACGATAATGGATTCAATTTTGCCTGGATCACGAGCACCATACGTTGTCCCGCCCCCATAAATTAGCCGACCGTCTCCTGAGAGACGATAATAATCTAATAAGTAGTTACAGTCTTCGACACAATGTCCAGTTGGTAACAGTTTCTTTTGGATGTCTTCAGGTAAAGGTTCGGTGGCGATGACTTGGGTGCCACAAGGCATGGCTTTTTTCTCTACCTCTGGAAGTAAACCAAACATATAAGCATTACCAGCGACAACAATGGTGTCTGCAACAACAACGCCTTGTTTGGTCACGACTCTGCCAGGTTTTCCTTGTTCGAGACGAATGACTTCGGAGTCTTCAAAGATTTGACCACCGAGTTCTTCAAAGGCTTTTGCTTGGCCTAGTACAAGGTTCAATGGCTGAATGTGCCCACCCTTTCGATCTAACAAGCCACCTGCGTAACGATCTGATCCGATGTGGTCTTGAATCGATGATGCAGAGAGCAATTCCAACTCATTATGGCCGTGAGATTCCCATAACGCTTTTTTGGCTTTAAGGTCTTCAAATTGTTTTGGGTTACACGCTGCGAAGAGATTGCCATGCTTTAGATCACAATCGATATTGTATTTTTTGATACGATGACGAATCAATTCAGAGCCAGCAAATGCCATCTTTGCCATTTTTTGACCAATATCTTCGCCATAGCTTTTGAAGATGTAGTCGATGTCACGGTTGAAGCTGTTAACGATCTGACCACCATTTCGACCAGACGCACCGAACCCGATGCGGCTGCCTTCGACGACTATTACCCGCTTGCCTTTTTCGGCTAGGCTTAATGCGGTTGAGATACCGGTGAACCCTGCGCCGACGACACAGACGTCGCAACGATGTTCGCCAGTCAGCTGAGGACGAATGGCTTTGTCATTAGCAGAGGCCGCGTAATACGAATTTGCATGATTAGGAGATGACATAGATAACCTCTGTTATTTTAAGCTAATCCAAGTGTTTTTAATTTCGGTGTATTTTTCCAGTGCATGCCAAGACTTATCGCGGCCATTACCAGACGCTTTAACGCCACCAAATGGTACCGTAGTGTCGCCATCACCCCATGTATTAACCCACACCATGCCGGACTCTAATAGACGACTCACGCGGTGCGCTCGTGCTAAATCATTGGTCCATATTGATGCACCTAAACCGTACTTTGAATCATTTGCTAATTCGATGGCTTCGTCTTCAGTGTCAAACGTCATTACCGCTAACACTGGACCGAAGATTTCTTCGCGAACGAATTCCATCTCGTGGCTGGCGTCCGTAAAGATGGTCGGTTTAGCATAGAAGCCTTGGCCTTTCTGATAATCAGGAATTCCCCCGAACGTAAGCGTAGCGCCGTCTGCGATCGCACTTTTTATAAAGCGTGTCACGGTATCAAGCTGAGCTTTGTCGACCATGGGCCCCATTTTTGTTGCAGGGTCTAACGGATCGCCCGGCACGTAGGCTTTTGCTGCGTCGAGCAGCGCAACCATGAATTCGTCTTTGATACTGCGATGAATATACAAGCGGGAGCAAGCAATACATACTTCCCCTTGGTTAGTGAAGATAGCTGACGCAGCGCCTTTTGCCGCCGCTGGGATGTCTTTACAGTCATCAAAAACGATGCATGGTGATTTCCCACCTGCTTCGAGCCAAACCCGTTTCATATTGGATTGACCTGCGTATTGCATTAACATTCCAGCGACACGGCTTGAACCTGTAAAGGCCAAGGTGCCGATATCATGGTGCAGCGCAAGAGATTTCCCCGCGGTATGACCAAAGCCTGGGAGGACGTTGAATACACCGTTTGGAACCCCTGCTTGGGTTGCTAACTCGGCAATTCTTAGCGCGCTCAAAGGGGACTTTTCAGAGGGTTTTAAGATCACACTGTTACCGGCTGCTAGGGCTGGCGCGATTTTCCACATTACCATCATTAGAGGGTAATTCCACGGTGTAATGATTGCCACTACGCCTAGTGGCTCACGGCTAATGAGAGCTAAATGGTCAGGATTAGTTGGCGCAATTTCACCATATAGTTTATCGATGCACTCTGCTGACCAACGTAAACTGTCAATCGAGTCTGGCACGTCTATATTGACCATCTCGGAAATAGACTTGCCCATATCTAAGGTATCGATTAGGGCTAGTTCATCTTGGTTTTCTTCTAGCAAGTCTGCCCATTTTTGTAGGATACGTTTGCGTTTGTTTGGGGGCATGTTTGACCATACACCACTCTTAAAAGCGTTTTTTGCGGCTGCAGTGGCAAGGTTTACATCCGCTTCATCACAACTGGATACTTTAACCAGCAAAGACTCATCTGTCGGGTTGATGCAATCAAACGTTTCACCGCTTTGAGCTGGCGTAAAAACACCATTAATGTAAGCGTTGGAGTGCAGGCCAATAGTGTTTCGAAGGGCTTGCCATTCTTGATAGGTTTTCATACGTAATTCCTTTCTTTGTCGTTGAACAAAAAACGCTTAATGAGTGGCTATGAATCTAAATTAACTGAATACCGCCCTTTCACACCATATCCCCGTGGGGGTATATCGTAATTTTCCGAATTCTCTAATATGACCTAATTCGCTCAAGAACATCGTTTAGCTCGATAAAACAATGAAAATACCTTAATAAAATGTCGCTTGGAGAACTCTGCCTATGTCAAAGATAACCGTTGCCGCCACGCAAATGCATTGCACGTGGAATCAGAAAGATAACGTCGATCGTGCTGAAAAGCTAATACGTTTGGCGGCAGCAAAAGGCGCTCAAATTATTCTTATTCAGGAATTGTTTGAAACGCCATATTTTTGCATTGAAATTCACGAGCCTTATCATAATCTGGCCACAAGGCTAGAAGAAAACGTGGCTTTTAAACGTTTTCAAGAACTGGCTGCAGAACTCAAGGTTGTTTTGCCATTTAGTTGGTTTGAGAAAGCTGGACAAGTGCGTTTTAACTCACTGGCAATGATTGATGCTGGCGGCGAATTACTTGGCGTCTATCGAAAAACACACATTCCAGACAGCGATGGCTATCTTGAAAAATATTACTTTAGCCCCGGAGATACGGGTTTTAAAGTGTGGAATACTCGATTTGGTTGTATTGGTGTGGGTATTTGCTGGGATCAATGGTTTCCAGAAACAGCACGTGCCATGGCATTAATGGGTGCTGATTTGCTGCTTTTTCCAACAGCAATTGGGTCTGAACCTAGCCAATCTGATCTCGATAGCATGCCTCATTGGACCAATACGATGCGTGGCCACGCAGCAGCGAATCAAACACCAGTCATTGCTTCTAATCGTATTGGTACTGAACAGGCTGAACATCGTGATTTAGCGCTAACATTTTATGGCTCGTCATTTATTTGTGACGAGCGTGGTGAGCTCATCGAACAAGCAGATCGTGACAGTGAATGTATCCTTGTGCATACGTTCGATTTGGAGAAAGTTCGCACCCAGCGTAAAGCATGGGGGCTTTTCCGTGACCGTCGCCCCGAGCATTATGACGTCATCAAAACCCTCGATGGCCAAATTTAATAGGAGATATCATGTTAACCACGCCAAAAGCAGATCATTTCTGGATGCCCGGCGAACATAGTCCACAGAGTACTGTATGGCTAGCATGGCCGACGCGCCCTGATAATTGGCGCGATAATGGCTTGCCAGCACAAGCGGCGTTTATACATTTTATTGAACGCTTAAGTGGATATGTCACCGTAAAAGTAGCGGTTTTGCCTGAATTCGAAGCGCAAGCTCAAAGTATGTTGCCCTGTACTACTCAGCTTTTTCCTATGGCCTACAATGACGCTTGGATGAGGGACATTGGCCCAACGATGCTTATTAATGAAGCGGGAGTTAAACGTGCTGTAAATTGGAAGTTTAATGCTTGGGGTGGTGAACTGGATGGTTTGTATGACGATTGGTCAAATGATCAGCTGGTTGCTGCTAACGTCGCCTCGCAAGAAGGTGTAGAACGCTATGATGCTTCTCTATTTCTTGAAGGTGGTTCCATTCATTGTGATGGTGAGGGGACACTTTATACTACTGAAGAGTGTTTGTTACATCCGAGTCGTAATCCTGATTTAAGTCGAGAAGACATTGAAGCGCAGCTTAAAGAATATTTGTCTATTGATACCATTATCTGGTTGCCTCTAGGGTTATTCAATGATGAAACCAATGGACATATCGACAACATCTTGCATGTTATTCGCCCTGGCGAAGTGTTACTGACAGTCTGCTATGATAAAAAAGACCCTCAATACGCCATCAGCCAGCAGGCATTAGAAATATTGTCTAACGCGCGTGATGCCCGTGGTCGTAACATTATTGTGCATGAGTTGCCTATGCCTGGGCCGCTATTTATGACGGAAGAGGAAGCTTCAGGATTAGTACAGCCAGACCGTATGCAGCGCGTAACGAATGATCGTTTGGCAGGCTCTTATGCGAATTGTTTAATTTGTAATGGCGCCGTGTTTTATCCATTATTAGATGAAAAAAACGACATAATCGCCCATGGTGTCTTACAGACGGCTTTTCCTAACCACGTACTTATAGGCATTCCAGCGCGTGATATTTTGTTAGGGGGTGGTAATTTGCACTGTATTACACAACAAATTCCTGCTTAGTTTTCTTGTTAAGTATCTGAAAAAAATGCCTAGCAATCGCTAGGCATTTTTTATGTTTCTATAAGGACGGCTAAGTTAGATCAGTGTCCGGTTTTAATATCCGTCCATAATCGCACCATTAAACGATCGATTTTCAACCCTCTTACTTTCTGAGCGAACATTTTTTTCTTCACTTCATCGCTTGGATAAATGCCTTTATTATTCGTAATATCAGGGTCTTGTAGCGACATGGCATCTAAGTTCGGATTGGCATAAGCAACGTAGTTTGATACATCCGCAATGATTTCAGGGCGCAATAAGAAGTTGATAAATTTATAGGCTGCTTCTTTGTTTTCAGCGCCTTTAGGCACCGCGAGCATGTCAAACCAGATCTGTGTACCCTCTTTAGGAATACTGTATTCGATGTTCACACCGTTATCCGCTTCGATGGCTCGATCTTGTGCTTGAATGACATCTCCTGACCAACCAATGGCCACACAGATGTCGCCGTTAGCAAGCGCGCTGATGTATTGAGAAGAATGGAATTGACTTACATAGGGACGAATATTTTTGAGTAAGGTCGCGGCCTCACTGTCTAGTGCGTAGTCTTTCGGGTCGCGACTGTTTGGATTTTTACCCAAATAGTTGAGCGTCAGTGGGTACAGTTCATCTGGTGAGTCTAAAAACATAACACCACATTTTTGCAGTTTGGCCATGTTCTCTGGTTTAAATACTAAGTCCCAGCTGTTTACAGGCGCATCTTCCCCTAATACTTCTTTTACTTTATCGACGTTGTAGCCAATTCCCGTTGTTCCCCATAAATACGGTACGCCATATTGGTTGCCCGGATCGACAGCTTCGAGGAAGGACAACAGTTCTGGATCGAGGTGTTTTAGGTTGGTTAGCTGGTCTTTGTCCAGTTTACCAAACACGCCTGCTTGAATTTGACGGCCCATAAAAGAGGCAGTAGGAACCACCAAATCATAACCTGAACTACCAGCAAGGAGCTTTGCTTCTAGTACTTCATTGCTGTCAAAAACGTCTTGTATTACTTGAATGCCAGTTTCTTTTTCAAAACGTTCAATGGTATCTTCAGCAATGTAATCCGACCAATTGAAGAATTTTAGTGTTTCTGCAGATACAGAGGTGGCTGTCGTACCTAACGCACAGACGATACCCACAATCGGCAATATTTGGCGCATTTTATGATTTTTTTGTATCATGATTTGGTTCCTTCAATGATAAAGCTATATAAAACCACGCAAGGCTTTTTTATCCTTGTCATGATCTATAGCAGATTAAAAATGATTACACGTTGAGCAAAAGATGCTCTCGTTCCCAAGAGCTTATGACCCGGTTAAAGGTCTCGAACTCACTGCGTTTTACGCCCATATAAGCGGTAACAAAGTCATTTCCTAGGATGTCACACAATGGTTCGCATTCTTCCAATAGGCGCAAGCCTTCTTCTAGCGTTCGGGCAATTTCTACTTCCGGATAGTCGGATGGTGGCTCATTGTTTTTGACAGGATCCGTTGGCTGTATTTTTTGTTTCATACCTAAATAGCCACAAGCGAGAGTCGCAGCGATGGCAAGATAAGGGTTGGAGTCGGCGCCAGGAAAACGGTTCTCTATACGTGTGGCTTCTGGTGGTGCAAAGGGAATACGTAGCCCAGCGGTACGGTTATCAAATCCCCAATTCATATTGATAGGCGCTGCCATTTCTGGCGAGAAACGTCGATAAGAATTGACGTTTGGAGCAAAGAAAGAAATCGCATTAGGCGTGAATCTCTGTAATCCCCCTAAATAGTGGTAAAACAATTCGCTGGGTTTACCGTTGTCATTAAAAACGTTTTTCCCTGTTTTAACGTCTACTAAACTTTGGTGAATGTGCATTGAACTGCCGGGTTCATTTTTCATTGGTTTTGCCATAAAGGTCGCATAGACACCATGCTTAAGCGCTGCTTCACGTAAAGTACGTTTGAATACAAACACTTGGTCAGCGAGGTCTAATGGGTCACCGTGAATAAAGTTAATTTCCATTTGCGCGGCACCTGATTCATGAATCAAAGTGTCAACATCCAAATTTTGAGCTTCGCAATAACTGTATAGCGTATCAATGATGCCATTGAATTCATTTACGGCATCAATACTGTATGAACGACGTGATGTTTCTCTCTTTCCTGAGCGCCCGACGGCAGGTTTCAGTTCATAGTCTGGGTCCGTATTGGGTTGGATTAAATAAAATTCGACTTCTGGTGCGATGATGGGCTTTAGACCTTCTTTTTCGTAAAGCGACAATATGTGGCGCAAAATAGTACGACTAGCCAACGGATGAAGATTGCCATCGGTGGTATAACAGTCGTTGATTACTTGAGCGGTAGGCTCGTCGGCCCATGGCACCATACGCAGAGTGTTTGGATCAGGCTTAAGCACCATGTCACGATCACTTGCGTCGATAATGTCGTAATGGTTGTCGGCCCAATCACCTGTCACACTTTGCACCAGAACTGTTTCTGGAATGCGACCTGTCTTCTCTGCAAGGAATTTGAAGGTAGGGTAAAACTTACCCCGTGCGTTCCCTGTCATATCTGCAAGTGTTGACTCGACTTCAGTAATTGCATGCTCTTTTAAAAAAGCTTCAAACGCTGTCATAACTCACCTTAAGTTGGCTGCTTCACGAATATTTTTGGAGCAGTAACCTATTAATTACTGCCTCTGAGTATCAAATTTTATTTTCTATTAACCCGAATAATACTTCGGTTTAAACATTATTTTACTTTGATCATTAAATCAACACCTCGTTAAAAAATAAGTTCAGATTACAATTGACACTACCTATAAAATCGATCAATCATTCGGTTATTGAGTCTTGAACTATGACAGGAGTGCATCTTGAATAAACACGAACCATCGTATTATGAAGCCACGGCGAAAAATTTAGGAAGTCGTCCCCAGTTGGTGGGCGATCACAGCGCTGACATTTGTATTATAGGTGGTGGATTTACAGGTGCATCTGCGGCATTGCACCTTGCTGAGGCGGGTTACCAAGTCATTCTTTTGGAAGCCAATGAAATTGGTTGGGGGGCATCGGGTCGTAATGGAGGGCAAATTTGCCAAGGCCATAATATGGGCCATGCTGATATGGTCAGTAAAGTAGGAAAAGAAACGGCTGACCTACTGTGGCAAACCTCAATTGATTCTGTGACCATGGTCAAGGATCTTATTACGAAATATCAAATTGATTGTGATTTAACAGCGGGCGTGTTGCACGTGGCCTCTAAGTCACGCCATGCCGACGAAATTAAAGAAGAGGTTCATTATAAACGCAGCATTCTAAAGTACGAGGGTGTCGACTTTCTCGATGCAAAGGCCGTATCTGATAAGCTTGGCACTGATCGGTATTACGGTGGTGAGTGGTACAAAGAAGGTGCTCATATTCATCCTCTTAATTTTGCGCTTGGATTGGCAAAAGCCGCAGAGGCTCACGGTGCTAAACTTTACGATAACTCAGCCGTATTGGAATATGTCGATGGTAAGAATCCAGAAGTAATGACAGCGAAAGGCCGAGTGAAATGTCGTTATTTGTTGTTTGCTTGCAATGGTTATCTTGGGCATTTAAACGGCCCCGCAGCACGCAAAATAATGCCTATTAATAACTTTATTATCGCCACTGAACCATTGCCTGAAGCCGTTGCTGATCGTATTAACCCTGATCGTATTGCGGTTGCTGACTCAAAATTTGTGGTGAACTATTATCGCTTATCACGTGATAGACGCATGCTTTGGGGGGGAGGCGAAAACTACAGTCAACGTTTTCCTAAAGACATCGCTGGATTCGTCAAAAAACATATGGTGGCAACTTACCCAGAGTTAGGTGATTACCATATTGACTATGCTTGGGGTGGTACGCTTGCCATCACGCTTAATCGCATGCCGCATATTGCGCGCCAACAGGAAAACATATTTGTTGCTCATGGTTATTCCGGACACGGGGTGGCAATGGCAACCTATGCGGGGGCGATTTTTGCCAAGGCAGTACAAGGTTCGTTAGAAGAAATCGATGCATTTGAAAAGCTGCCTACCCATGACTTCCCCGGCGGTACATTGCTACGCTGGCCGGGGTTAGTTGCTGGCATGCTGTATTACTCGATGTTAGATCGTTTGCCGTGATTTGAAAAATGCCTAAGTATTGGTGTATTTAGTGCTCTTTGGTATGTGTATAATTTAAACAAATATTTGATGTATTCTGTTGATAAGGAAGCTACACCTGACCATGGCCAACCCCCCTACGACAATGAAAATTATGCAATCCGTTTCACCCCGCAGTGAGCCTGTTCAGTCTCGTTCTATTAAGCGTGCTCAGCAAATTTTAGATGTCACCAGTGAGTTACTTGAAACCGTTGGATTGAATGACCTAAACACAGCGATTATAGCGAAAGAAGTAGGCATTTCGGTGGGGTCGTTGTACCACTACTTTCCTAACAAACACGCCATTCTTTATGCCATGGGTAAGTCATGGCTCGACAGTATCGAAGAAGTACTTAAAGAGATCCAAGAGTGGGCTCTAGAGGACATGACACTGGCGCACTTTATCGATCAAGTAGTGGATATCAATCTACGTACCTACCGACAACAGCGTGCCGTATTACGCTTGGTACAAGCGATGTTCTCGGTGCAAGAATTGCGAGAATTGGACGAACGCCATGATGACATGGTGATCTCACAAATGGCCAAAGTGTTTAAGCGTATTGGCTTCAAAAAACATATTCGTGAGCGAGAGCGTATTGCACGTTTATACCTAGAAGTGACTCATAGCACGTATTTGGTCGTAGTAAACCAAAATGAGCGTCGTGCTGCGCGTACCCTAGCCGATCTCAAGTTGATGCTGACTTGTGTACTTGATCATCATCTTAATGAACCTGAATAATCATCTCTAATACAGACGATAACGGAATGTTAGCTAACTCTTTTTTCTATCTAATGTATCCAGATGACTTAAGAATAAGGTAAAAATCTCAGACTGTGTTGAAGTGTCTAATCTGGCGTGAATATTTTTCCGATGAACTTTAACTGTCCCGGCACTGATTCCTAGCTCGCTGGCGATGGACTTTGACGAGTGACCTTTGAGTAAGAGTCCTAGAATTTCCTGTTCACGAGTCGTTAATACACCGTGTGCAAAGCTTTTAAGTGCATATTTGAGTGGGCCTGAACTAGAGGCTCGTTCAACAAACTCCCCTGCTTGCGTCAACCAGAATTGACGAATCAATGCTTCCAATATAGGGAAGACACTTTTCAAATTATTCAATTCTGTACGGCGAATCGATCCCACTACTTTTTGACGACCTAGTGAAACGGCACACGTTGTTGTTTTGTCTAATTCTACTAAGATATTAATCTCATCAACTAAATCAAAGTTACGGTAACAGGTTTGGTAGTACTGCGTTTCTTCAAATGAATCAGGTGCCATGTCAACCAAGCGATATACGCCTGGTGTAATACCTTGTTGGATGGCATTAAACAGAGGGTCTAGCAGGTAGGCTTGGTTTAAATACATCCTTAGAGTGTGGCTCTGTTCACTCGGGTTACTGGGATGAATTAAAAGCGGTTTTAGCGTTTTTTTATACGTGACCATGATGATGGTATCAAAATAGCAAAGCTTACTAAGAGCGCTTTCTAAAGCAATGGGAAAACTAGGTACTCGAATGTGATTGGCGAGTGAGCCAAGGTCTTTCATTAGCTCGGGTAACGATAATTGTCCTCTAAGTGTATTGCTCGGCATTATGTTATGTCCTTTCTCATGTACTGCTGTTTACAAGCAATACATGAGCGTGCGCTGAACTTGCTTTTTTTGAAACAAATATAAAATGCAAACAACAGGCTACTTTTTATTTGTGTGTGTCATTGAGATTAAATCGAATTTTTACTCGGTTTTGTTCTCGTCTTTAAAATTAAACGTCTTGCATAAAATTTCCATCGACTTTTTTATTCTTTCTGTAGTAAAAATGAATACTTAACCTGAATGATTTTTCGGCTTATGAAGATTCAAAGTGCAGAGGTGCAGACACTTTAAGTGATTCTTTATTAATACATATCAGTAAATTAGCTGAATGTGAAGAAAAGACGATATCTTTTTTAGAGTGATTTATATACAAGTGGTTTTATCTTTGCATATACCTACTCGGGGATAGTTACTCGTATCATTTGCTCGGGTTAAGGTAATTTATATCGGAAGAATTTGACTTTAATCATGTACAAACAACATTAAAATCGAATTAAAGCTCGATTATTAAGTTAATGATAGCGCCTTCTTTCACAGTTAGACTAATTACATAAGAGAACATTCTATGTCGGATATGTACGAAGGGAACAACGAGTTTGATCTGTTCATCACAGATTTAAACGGTAATCTACGCGGCAAGCGCATGCCCTCTAGTGGTTTAAAGAGCGTGATGACGCAAGGAGTAAAGCTTCCTCAATCGGTGATTGGTTTTGATCACTGGGGTGATGATGTTCTCGACAACGGCATGGTTTTCGAGACTGGTGACAGTGATGGTTTGTGCTTGGCAGTCCATCCTGAGCCCATCTCTGTACCATGGGCTGAGTCTGCTCGTGATCAAATTTTAGCCATGATGTACAACGTTGATGGCACACCATTTTACCCAGACCCACGCCAAATATTGACGCGAATTGTTAAGCGTTTTAAAGCGTTAGGTTACACGCCAGTTGTGGCAACGGAGCTTGAATTCTATTTACTAGATGGCCAGTCTGAAGCAAAGCGTCAACCTTCACCTCCTATCATAGTGGAAGGCAACGGTGTGCGTTTGAATAAAACAGATTGCTACTCCATCGAAGAAATGGATGGTCTAGAAGGCTTTTTCGCGGAAGTGCGTAGAGCATGTGAAATCCAAGGTATCCCAGCAGACACTATTATTTCTGAGTTAGGCCCAGGTCAATTCGAAATCAACATGAAACACAGTAATGATGCCGTTCAAGCGGCAGATCACGCGATTATGTTTAAGCGTTTGATCAAAGGCGTTGCACGTCAGCATGACTTCGGTGCCACTTTCATGGCGAAACCTTATGCGGATAAGAGTGGCAACGGTTTTCATGTGCATTTTAGTTTGTTGGATGAGCAAGGTATCAATGTGTTCGACAACGGTACAGATGAAGGCTCCAGTTTGTTACAACAAGCGGTTGCTGGTTTGCTGAATCACATGTCAGATTCCATGCTGGTGTTTGCGCCCCACATGAATTCCTACCGTCGTTTTCAAAATGGCGCTCACGCTCCAACATTTGCCAGCTGGGGGTATGAAAACCGTACTGTTGCAGTACGTATTCCGGAAAGTGACAATGTGGCACGTCGTATTGAACATCGCGTGTCTGGTGCAGATGCGAATCCCTACTTAGTATTGGCTGCCGTGTTAGGCGCTGCATTACATGGTATCGAAACCAAAATGTCACCGCCACAACCAATCGAAGGTGATGCGTATGCTATGTCAGAACGTTTTGAACTTTTACCAAATCGTTGGGAATTAGCCACTGAGTCTTTTGCAGACAGCGCGTTCTTACGTGATTATTTAGGTGAAGAATTTGTGCGTGTCTACGGTGCAGCGAAAGAACAAGAGCAACAAAAAATACACGGCCGTATTTCCAATGTGGAATATGAGGCCTATTTATAAAGTGCTTTGCTGATTAGAACGGCATTAGAAAATAGAGCCCGATAGAGGCTTTGCTCAAAATAAAAAATCACATCACAACTGGAACCAGTCAATGACAATTGGCTGATAATTGGAGAATCTCACATGAAACGCAATGTATTAAGTTTATTGATCGCTGGCGCAGCCTCTACGTTCGCTGTTAGCAGTTATGCAGAAGATGTTTTAAACGTTTACAACTGGTCAGACTATATGGCGCCAGGCGCTTTGGAGCAGTTTTCTAAAGAAACAGGCATCAAAGTTAACTACGATGTGTATGACAGCAACGAAGTTTTAGAAGCAAAGCTGATGGCTGGTGGTTCTGGCTACGATGTCGTCATGCCATCTAACTCGTTTTTTGAGCGTCAAGTTAAGGCGGGTGTGTATCAAGCAATCGATAAAAGCAAGCTGAGCAATTATGGCAATCTGGACCAAACTCTGGCTAAGCAAATTGAAAAACATGATGCTGGCAACCTACACAATATTCCTTACGCTTGGGGGACGATTGGTATCGGCTACAACACCAAAATGATCGAGGAACGATTGGGTACAGCGGACATCGACTCTTGGGACGTCTTATTTGATCCTAGTATCGCGGCTAAGCTGAATGATTGTGGTATCGCTGTATTAGACTCTCCAGCGGAAGTGATGTCGGTAGTCAATAATTATCGTGGTATTGATCCAAACTCAGAAGACAAAGATGAGTTGGTAGAATCCACCAAACTTATGTCTATTGCTCAAGACAACGTAAAATATTTTCACTCCAGTAAATACATTTCTGATTTAGCAAATGGCGATGTGTGTGTGGCAATTGGTTATAACGGTGATATTTTGCAATCGCAGAGTCGTGCGGAAGAAGCGGGTCAAGGTGTTGATATCAAATTTGTCATTCCTAAGGAAGGCACCTTGGTGTGGTTTGATTTAATGGCGATTCCTGCTGACGCGCCTCATCCAGAAGCGGCGCATAAATTCATCGATTTCATCCTGAAAAAAGACATTGCAGCCGCTATCTCGAATTATGTTTTCTATGCAGTACCAAACACTGCAGCGGTATCGCTTTTAGATGAAGAAGTGGCGACAAATAAAGGTGTGTACCCAACTCAAGAAGTAAAAGAAAAACTGTTTGTGCAAATTGCTCATGCTGCGCGCTTTGATCGTTTATTGACGCGTGCTTGGACTAATATTAAAACCGGTCGTTAAGCAGCCTTCTGTACGGTGGGTGGTGCCGTGAAGCACCACCCTTCTCGAATATTATCATGCTGACAGGTGTGTGTTATGTCTGTGTCTTCTGTTTCTCCTATTATAACGTCTCAATCGTTGCCTGCTTGGCGCCAAAAAGACGCTGAACCGTTTGTTCGAATTGAGCAAATAAATAAAAATTTTGGTGATTTTGCTGCTGTAAATAATGTCTCTTTGGACATTTATAAGAACGAACTATTTTGCCTATTGGGTGGGTCTGGCTCTGGTAAAAGTACCTTATTACGCATGTTAGCAGGTTTTGAATCACCTACTTCGGGGCGTATTATCATTGATGGTGTGGACATGTCTGATGTGCCGCCGTGGGAACGCCCCGTTAATATGATGTTTCAGTCTTATGCCTTGTTTCCACATTTAACCGTAGAAGCTAACGTCGCGTTTGGTCTAAAACGTGAAGGCTTACCAAGTAATGAGGTGAAAAAACGCGTAGCGGATATTCTCGATATGGTTCAGTTGGGGCATCTTGCTCGTCGTAAGCCTCATATGCTATCCGGTGGTCAGCGTCAGCGTGTGGCTTTAGCCCGATCTTTAGTGAAACGGCCTAAGCTATTATTACTGGATGAGCCTTTAGGTGCCTTGGATAAAAAGCTGCGAGAAGAAACACAATTTGAATTGATGCGCCTGCAAGAAGATCTCGGAATTACCTTTGTTGTTGTGACCCATGATCAAGAAGAGGCGATGACGCTGGCGACGCGCATTGGCGTGATGAATAACGGTGTGATTGTACAAACTGCCGAACCTCATGAAGTGTACGAGCACCCATGTAACCGTTTTGTCGCTGAATTTATTGGTAATGTAAATTTGTTTAATGGAACGGTTGTCTCTGATGAGCGAGATAGCGCAACCATTCAATGTGATGATATTAATGGTCTTATTTATTTGAACCATGGAATTAGCTGCGCACCAAATCAAGCTGTCAACGTGGCGATTCGTCCTGAAAAAATGCGTATTACTCGTGATGTACTAGATGAAAAAAATAACGCCGCTGAAGGTATTATTACCGAGGTGGCGTACATGGGCAGTCAGTCGATTTACAAAGTGCGTTTATTATCAGGTAAAGAAATCCGCATTACTCAACCCAATACACAGCGTGATACTGGTGAACGCCTGACTTGGGATGATCATGTCTATTTGTCTTGGGGTGCAGATAGCAGTGTGGTGTTAGCATCATGATAACGGCAACCACCAAAACAACACGCTCGAACCTATTGCTGCGTTTGCAAAATATTCGTTTGGGTCGCTGGCTTGTGATCTTAATGCCAATGTTGTGGCTGGCAGCGTTCTTTTTTATCCCATTTCTGGTGGTGTTCAAAATATCTCTTTCTGAAGCGATGATTGCGGTTCCGCCGTATTCTCCTTTGTTGGAGTGGGACCCAAGTAACGCTTACGCGACGCTGAAAGTAACGTTTGGTAATTATTTATTTTTGTTTGAGTCTCGCTTTTACCTAGATGCTTATCTTAGCTCCTTGCGTATTGCGGCCGTTTCTACCTTCTTCACCTTAATCATTGGTTTTCCGATTGCTTATCTCATCGCTCGTAGTGGTTCGATGGCACGTACGATATTGTTATCCTTGGTTATTTTACCTTTCTGGACATCGTTTTTATTGCGCGTTTATGCTTGGATGTCGCTGTTGAAAAAGAATGGTTTGGTCAACGACACATTGATGTCTTTAGGCTTGATTGATCAGCCATTGCAAATCCTACAAACGGATGTGGCTGTATATATTGGGATTGTTTATACCTATTTGCCGTTCATGATTCTGCCGTTATATACCACGTTAGAAAAAATGGATATAAGCCTTATTGAAGCCGCAAAAGATCTTGGGGCAAAACCTTGGCGCGCGTTCTGCCTGGTGACTTTGCCGCTGGCCAAACCTGGCATCATCGCAGGTTGTTTGTTGGTGTTTATTCCTGCGGTTGGTGAATTTGTTATTCCTTCGCTGTTAGGCGGCTCAGATACTCTTATGATTGGACGTGTACTGTGGGACGAATTCTTCCTTAATCGAGATTGGCCTTTAGCGTCTGCTGTCGCGATCATTATGCTGATCGTCTTGGTCGGCCCCATTATGTTTATGCGAAATGGCAACAAGGAGGCAATGTAATGAAAGATCATTCCTTAGCTTTAAAGTTCAGTGCAGGTTTTGGTTTCTTGTTCCTATACGCGCCAATTGTTGCTTTGATTATCTACAGTTTTAACGAGTCTAAACTGGTGACGGTATGGGGGGGATGGTCACTTAAATGGTACGTTGAACTGTTCCGTAATGAACAGATTATGAGCGCAGCGTGGGTGAGTTTAAAAATTGCGTTTATTAGCGCGACGCTTGCGTCGATACTTGGCACGGTAGCGGGATTTGTTTTGAGTCGTATGGGCAAATTTCGTGGAAAAACCATGATGGCTGGTTGGGTGACGGCACCTCTGGTGATGCCAGAAGTGATCACCGGTTTGTCACTGTTATTGCTCTTCGTAGCGATGGAGAGCCTGTTTGGTTGGCCTGCAGGTCGCGGTATGACGACGATTGTGATTGCCCATACAACTTTCTGCTTAGCGTATGTCGCGGTTGTCGTGCAATCACGTTTATCATCGATGGATGAAACGTTGGAAGAAGCGGCAATGGATCTTGGTGCAAAGCCTGTCTCCTTGTTTTTTCTGATTACTTTGCCATTGATTACACCCGCAATACTGTCTGGCTGGTTGCTGTCGTTTACCTTGTCGCTTGATGATTTAGTGATTGCTAGTTTCGTGTCTGGGCCAGGAAACTCTACATTACCTATGGTGATTTTCTCTAAAGTGCGTCTTGGTGTAACACCTGAGATTAATGCCCTAGCGACGTTAATGATATTAGTGGTTTCCATTGCTGTGATTGCGGCCATTTTTATAATGCGTCGTCAAAATCGATTTCAAAATCCATAAGCGTTGTATTTCTGAGGTAAGTTATTAATGAAAATAGGAATTCTTGCAGCGGGCATTACGCCTGATGTATTACGCTCTAAGTACCCTACTTATGCGGAAATGTTTGCTCAACAGATTGCGGCCATGGAGCCGGACTTATCGTTTGAGATATTCGATGTGCGTTTGGACGAATTTCCTGAAAGCATAGATTGCTGTGACGCTTGGTTGATTACAGGCTCTAAATCTGATGCTTATGGAGATGACCCATGGATCACGCGTCTGTGTGAGTTTATTCGTGAAGTGGATGCCAAAAACAAAGTACTGGTTGGTATTTGTTTTGGCCATCAAGTTATTGCCCGAGCATTAGGCGGGCGTGTGGCCAAATTTGATGGTGGTTGGGGCGTCGGCGTTCACCACTACCAAGTAGCAGATAATGTCGCGACACCTTTGGGCCGTAAAGACATTGCATTTTGTGCATTTCATCAAGACCAAGTGTTGGAAAAGCCTGAAAAAATGACAAGTTTTCTTAGTAGTGATTTTTGCCAACATGCTGGCTTAATCTACAAAGATCGAATTTTAACTTTCCAAGGGCATCCGGAGTTTTCTAAGGCTTACGAAAAAGAATTGCTTGATCTATACGACGGCGTCACTCTCACACCAGCGGTCGCTGCGAAAGCACGTCAAACCGTTGCGCAAGAAGGAATAGATAATCAGCAACTGATGGCGTGGATTGGAACATTCTTGAAAGGATAGTGTTTACATAACCCCTAATGAGCAATCCCCAGTAGCGTTTACACCAATAAGGCGCACCCGTAAATGGATGCGCCTTATGTAAAATTTGTGTCCCTTTCTTTTCTTAATACGGCTTACAGCGCCGCTTTGATACTGTCTTCAATGGATGTTGTAGGGCGTCCAATCAGTGTCGACAGATCTTTGCTGTCGTTAAATAAGGCACCCTTTGACGCGCCGACATCAGAATCCGCTAATATGCCAGCAAAGCCTTCGGGTAAGCCCATGCCGACTAAAGCCTTGGTGTACTCTGCTACTGGAAGGTTTTGATAAATCACGGCTTTGCCGCTGAGATGACTGATTGCTTGAGCGTATTCACTAAGAGTGAACGCATTGTTCCCTGCTAATTCGTATACTTTACCAGCTTGATTGTCACGGGTTAGCACGACAGCCGCCGCGGCAGCGTAGTCTGCTCGTGCTGCCGCAGAAATTTTGCCTTCACCTGCACTGCCTTGTACCGCACCGTGCTCAAGTGCCATACCGATTGTTCCCGTGTAGTTTTCAGAGTACCAGCCGTTGCGAAGCAATACATGCGGCACGCCAGATTCCGCTAATAGCTTTTCTGTCGCTGCGTGTTCTTCTGCCAAGATAAGTGACGAGGTATCTGCTTTTAAAATGCTGGTGTAAGCAATGAGAGAAACGCCTGCGGCCTTTGCCGCCTCGATGACATTTTTATGTTGAATTTCACGTTGACCGACTTCGCTAGAGGAAATGAGCAGTATTTTTTCTACGTTAGCGAACGCCGTCACCAAGGTATCTGGTTGAGTGTAATCTGCTTGGCGAATATGTACGCCTTGCTCGGCTAGGTCTTTTACACTGTCGATATTACGAACGGCTGCAACAATGTTGCTGGCGGCTGTTTTTTCTAATAAAGATTCAATTACCAAACGGCCAAGTTGACCTGATGCACCTGTTACTAAAATCATGGTTCTCTCCTTTGAGTTTTAAGTTGATGAGAGTAGAATAAATCACTAACAAACTTTTAGTAAGTACATACAAAAAGGTAAGTATGAAGAAAAATCATTTAAGTGAAGATCAACGAGAAAAGTCCGGATTATCAGCGCATTTTGAAAGAGGCAATGTATTTTCTGATCAGTGCCCTTCTCGGGATGTGTTGAAGCATGTGACGAGCCGTTGGGCTGTGTTGGTTTTACTGGCATTAAAAGGCGGTGAAACACATCGCTTTAGTGAACTGCGTCGTACCATTAATGGCGTTAGTGAGAAGATGCTTGCACAGACTCTGCAAGCGCTAGAGCAAGATGGTTTTGTATTGCGAGTGGCTTATCCTGTGGTACCGCCTCATGTGGAGTACAGCTTGACTGAGAGTGGTATGCAAGTGGCCGAACACGTGGTCGGATTAGCTGATTGGATTGAAGATAACATTTCTACTATTTTAGAAACTCAATCTCGGCACATTGAAAAAATCAGTGTATAAGCTGTCTTGCTTAGCGGTTTAAAAGGTGTAAATAGGAAGTGAGTACTTACATATAGTTACTTTTCATAACTTTTTATAACATCTTCTATCCTTTGTTCTTAAAAGGGCTCTATGCCAGACATTGCATCAAAGTGGTTTTGCCTGAGCCGTTATGTCCAAGGATGACACACACTTTATCACTAGGAAGTTGAAGATTCAGAATCTGTCGTTGGCTTCGTTCAACACAAACGTGTGTTAATTCAAACATGTGACTCCTTGTTTTTTTTCTCTTGTTTGGCTTTATGGCCACGAGGACAATCTGCGCAGAGTTCACCATCATCACGGCGAAAATGAAGGCAACAGGTACGACGAGTAAAAATGATTTTGCCTGTGTCCTGTTTTAAACGATTTAATATATCTGTCGGCAAATCTAGATACCTTGCCCACAATTGATATTCATTTTGAATATCAAAAAGGCTTGCCGATGCTCCAACGGCTGTCACCATGGTCGTCATAATCTGGTCGGCTAACAATGCTTGATACAAAGCTTGTCGTCCACCAAATTGATTGAGGTGGGCGGTTTGTAAGGCATCAAATAATGTTTTGAGTTGTTCAGCGGTGTGTTTCACTAAGGCTTCATGTTCACCTGCTAACCACTCTCCATCGGGTAAAGCATAGCCAGCCACATAAGCTTGCTGCTGAGTTTGATGCAATCGTCCTAAACTGTTTGGAATACGTTTTAGGTGATAGACGCAAATCAACGCCAAATAAATCGGTTGCCAGCAGCTTAATCCCCATGACCTTATGCGCCAATAAGGCGCACCCGCTTCCGGATGCGCCTTTTGTAAAGTGAAGTGCAAATTCGCTAAGAAAGGTTCTGCACAAGCCGCAGATAAAAGGCTGGGATCTTCTTCTAAGCCAGCATCTAGCTCAACACCTTGTAAAGGCGCTAGATACTGTTTGCTCTCCAAAAAAAGACGGCTTAAATGTTTCCTCATCTTATTTACTCAACATGTTAGAACGCATAACGAGCGCTGACTTCGAAAGATCGCTGGTCGCCAAACCAACAATTAGATTCGTCATAACAACTGTAATAGGTTTCATCCAGCACATTTGATACGGCCAATTTAACGCTGGCCCCTTTCCATTGAGGAGACAACATGGCTAAGTCATAACCAATGGAGAGATCCACTAATGTGAAGGATGGTACCGTGTTGGAGTTCGCTGCGTTCAATTGCATTTTTCCGACATAACGAACGCCAGTACCAAAGGATGCACCAGCCAACGCGCCTTGCTGTGGCGCATAGGTTAACCAAGTATTCAACTGTTGCTCTGGCACCCAAATGGGTGTGTTGTCTTGGATTCCGCTGTTGTCTTTGGTGACTTCCACATCTTGTCGTGTGTAAGCGGTTTTGATACTGACATCGCGAGTGATGGCTTGTTGAAGCTCTAGCTCGATGCCCCGTGAGCGGACCTCACCGACTTGAATCTTGTCGTAGGCGGAGCCATTTGGGTCGCGTGTTAATACTTTGCTCTTGGTAATTTCAAAAGCGGTTGCGCTGGCGATTACGTTATGACGTTTGTATTTTAGTCCTGCTTCCCATTGGTCCGCGGTGGAGGTATCAAATGTATTGCCATTACGATCTGCTCCTGTGATGGGTTCAAAGCTTTGCGCATAGCTTACAAACGGAGCAATACCATTATCAAATTCGTATAGTGCGCCGATTCTCCCACTGAATTGGCTTTGGTCTACTTTGGTGTTTGTTTTGCTGCCATATTTGAGACCTTTTTCTGTTGCTTTAAAGCTGTCGTAACGTCCGCCTGCAATGAACACCCATTGGTCGAAGCGTATTTGATCTTGTAGGTAGAAGCCGAGTTGTTCCTTTTCGATAGTAAAGTCACTGCTGTAACCAGAGGCGGCAAAGTTGAGATTGTTTTTTACTATCTGATGGTGGTTTGGGTTATAAAGATCGATGCTTGGCGCTACGGCGTCTTCATATTCAATATCGGACGTGAGTGTTAAGTAGTCCACACCGACCAATACATTATGCTCAGTATTGCCAATATCAAACACACCAGAGAATTGGTTATCGACATTCAAACCAGTAGAGGCTTCATCGGTGAGGTATGCTCGACGATTTAATGTTCTTTCATCGCTGTCTAAACTTGTTGAATAGGTATTTTCTTGAGCGGCTTTTGCCGTTGTAAATCGGGTATTTTGTAAAAAGCGCCACGTGTTATTTATTGTATGATCAAGTTTGTAACCCAGTAACAGCACGTCACGGTCATAGGTTTCCCAGTTTGCATCGCCTGCGTAACTATCGGAGGATAATTTGCCGTTGATATTGTCGTAGACAGTACCTTTCGAAGGCAATGCGGAATAGACGCCCATGCTTGGGTCTTGTTGGTAATACATATTCAAGTTCAGTTGTGTATCGTCGCTTATTTTAAGATCAAGAGACGGTGCAATCATGATGCGTTTTTCGTCCGAGGTCACCGCTTGCCCTTCTTTCTCGCGAATTAAAGCCACGACACGGTAGTTCATCCGTTCATTCAATGCGCCCGTTGAATCGATGGAGACATCGCGTTTCTTATCGCTGCCTAATGCTACTTCGACGATGCTTTGATCGGTCGATTGTGGTGCTTTACTGATCAGGTTCACCATGCCGCCTGGTGGCATGGCACCGTACAGTGTGGATGTTGGTCCTTTAAACACTTCTATTTGTTCTACGGCCGCCATGTCAATTTGTGGTTGTAAGTTCCAATCGTTATAGAGCAACTGCAGGCCATCATAGTACGCTTTGTCATTTTGGAACCCACGGATATTAAACAGGTCTAGGCGCGTTACGGCACCACCTCGTAATTCGGTATTAATCCCCGAAGAATAACGCACCGCTTCCGCAACCGTTTCGATACCGCGCTGTTCTAAGCTGTCCGCATCGATAATAGAAATGGCTTGAGGTGTTTCTTCTGGGTCTAATTGCGTTTTGGTTGCTGTGTTGCGATAAGTCTGCCCTTTTACTTCTAAGGTACTTAACTGATCCTCATTAAGAGAGATTGCTTTATCTGTGCCTATTGTTGAATCTGTCATATTCGCTGCTAACGAATAAGTCGACGCGCTTGTGATCGCCAAGGCCAGTAATGTGGGAGGAAAGGACAAAGCCGTTTTCATTTTAACTCCGAGGATTGAATAAGTTTATATTTGAGAATGACTATCATTCTATTTATTTCTCAAAGAAAAACTTAACTTTTTGGTGCATCTTTACGTAATCGGCTGTTTTGTTGTCTCTATCTTGGCTTAATCGGCAACCAATATTCCATGTAGCTTTGGGAGCTTTTAGGGTCGTAATGGGGGTCATAAACTTCTAATTCGTAGCCTGAAATCCCATCGTAATCGGACTCTGGAAGCCAGCGATGGATAAACCACTCAACGGCTTGTTCAACCGCGGCTACTTTGCCATGAACGGGAATCACGGCGTATTCTTGCGACGGCACGTCAATGGTGTCATAAGTGTTTTTAGGTTGGCCTAAATACCCTGCCCAGTAACACATTTGGTCTGGGTTTTGAGGGTGGTAATGTGTGTCTATGATGCCGATGGGTTGAGCAGTAGGAGCGAAATATTCGTTTTTTGTATCTATGGTTTTCCAAAGCTGTGGAACACGCTCTATAAAATCTGGTGTCGAAGAAAATGGTCCGTGTATCCAGCCATGCACACCATTAAGTTGGAAAGCATCGCGGCTTTCGATTCGAATCTGAGTAAAGGCTTTTGGTTTATCACCAGCAAGCGTTTTTTCTGTCCGGTATTGTAAGGGTGTGCGCAGACCTTGGCGCTTTCCTCTTAGGCGGTATTCACGAGGCGTGCAGTTAAACATATTTTTGAAAGCGCGACTGAAGCTAATTTCAGAATCAAAGCCACACAATATGGCAATGTCTATATGCCTTTTTGGGCTCGAAAGTAATAACTCTGCGGCTTTGCTTAAACGTATCTCTCTTATGTATTGCGCGACGGTGAGCCCTGTTGCCTCACCAAAGACTCGTTGAAATTGCCAGCGAGACCAACAGCTTTTTTCAGCCAGACTTGCGACATGAATAGATTCATCCAAATGCTCATGAATGTAGTCTAAAACTTTTTCAATGCGAGTGAGTTTGTGTTGCAGAGGCATAATGTTCAAATATATAAATAATAATGATTATCATCCAATTAATGCATCATTGCCAATGCTTGTGTATCAATATGGCTATCATTTTCATAAAGCATTGTTTGACGCTAAATTAGCTTGTCGAGGTAATAGAGCTATTTTCAATGGGTGTCTATTAATTAATCAAGTTGCATGATTAAATAAAATTACGCTCGTTTATTCTGACGGGTTCGAATTCTTAACCGCTTCCTAGGTTCATTAGGTTGTTTCAACTCCAAATAATAATATGGATTCAGCTATGAAAGAATTAGCGCGTACCGCTACTTACTGCTCGATGTTTGTGGCTGCGGGTGCTGTGAGCGGAATACTTGGCCCAAGTCTTATTTACCTTGCTGATTTGATTCATGCTTCAGTGGCTGAAATCTCAGTCGTCTTTGGTGCACGAGCCATCGGTAATATTCTCGGCGCTTTGTTGGCAGGCCGCATGTTTGATCGCTGGCAAGGTCATCATTACTTGATCCTTATGTTGGCACTGGTCATTGTTGGACTGGTATTGGTGCCCTTTTCTATTAATTTGCCGATGTTGGTGGCTTTATTCTTTTTGCTTGGCGCCGCGGAAGTCTCCGTCAATGCGGGTGGCAACATGATGATGCTGTGGCTACACAAAGAAAAAGTGGGTTCTTATGTGACCGTGCTTCATCTTTGTTACAGCACAGGCTGCATGATTGCGCCTTTAGTGTTGGTTTTCAGTGAGTGGATGGGCCAAAATTATGGCGTCGGTTATTGGTTGTTGGCGTTGTATGCTCTGCTACTGCCCTTCTTATTATGGCGTCAACCGAGTCCACGTTTTCAAGCTCGTGAGAGCGAAGTGGTACCGGAAGCCAGACAGAAAGCGACGTTTCTGGCTTTTTTAACAGTGATCTTTGTGTATGTGGGTTTTGAGATCACGATCGCGGGCTGGATCAGTACCTATGGTATTTTGATGGGCGAAGGCCAAAACCAAGCGGCGGTACTGGTGTCTTGGTTTTACGTGAGCTTGTCGCTTGGGCGTTTAGTGTCTGTGCCGTTATTACGCTGGATACCGTTACAGCATGGTTTATATGGGCTGATCTTTTTTAGCATTATTGGTTCTGTACTTATGTTTGCTTTCCCTGATCTTTCTCTTGTTATTGTTGCCCTTTGGTTAGGCCTTGGGTGTTCTGCGATCTTCCCCATGTTGTTTGCCTACGCCAGCAGCATTATGTCTTTGAATGGAAAACGAACGGGATTGATTTTTGTATGCTGCGGATTAGGTGCGTTGGTTGCGCCTTCATTGACCGGTCCCATTATTGATGCTTTTAGTGTGTCAGCCTTTCCCGTGGTGTTGATTGTGTTGGCGTTACTGATGTGGGTAAGCTTTCGTCGTTTAGAAAAAATGACCACTTAGGAAAGCTTAAATGTAAACAAGAGTAAGTGTTCACTTACTCTTGTTTACATTGTTATTGGTACTTGTGAAGTGTAGCAATGGTGAAAGCAGCCAGATCGGTATAAATGTCGAAGTAGAAATCGATGCTCTTATATTGCGTCTCACGGCCTTTTCCAGTCAATACTAATACTGGCGAACAACCGCGTAAATTTCCTGCCTGAAGGTCTCTCAGAGAGTCTCCAACCATAATCGCTGGGCAGTCTTCGAAAGAGACACCGAGCTGTTTTTCAATATTTTCAATCATGCCGCTTTTGGGTTTTCGACAAGTGCAGTTATCGTCTGGACCATGAGGACAATATTGAATGCCTGAAATGGTACCGCCCTCTGCTTCGACCAGTGCGGTCATTTTATCGTGCATGGCATGCAGTGTTGTTTCGTTGTAATAACCACGCGCAATGCCAGATTGATTGGTGACAACAAACACTTTAAAGCCTGCTTTTGACAATGCGGCAATGGATTTAATACTGCCGGATAGGGGCTGCCATTCGTCAACAGATTTGACGTAGGCATCAGAGTCTTGATTGATGACGCCGTCTCGGTCTAACAAAATGATGGGTTTAGGTTGCGTCATGAAAATACCTTAATGATGAATCTAGAGAATGAGTGTGGCTATTTGCGTTCACCGATATCAGCGAAGTTGGCGTTGCGACAAGCAAGGCCAAGGTCACGTGGCGCGAGCCCAATATCCAAACCTCGCTGTCCGCCGCTGACGTAAATTTTTTCAAAAGCCTGAGCACTTTGATCAATGCATGTCACAAGGCTTTTCTTTTGTCCGATTGGGCTGATGCCGCCGATCAAATATCCCGTCAGTCGTTCGGCTTCTTTGGCGTCGGCCATGCGCAGCTTTTTCACCTTAAGTGCTGCGGCGGCACGTTTTAAATTCAACGTGCCAGTCACCGGCACAATGGCGACAAAAAATTGTTTATCGTCACTGACTAACAAGGTTTTGAAGACACCAGCAGGATCAAGGTTTAGCTTTTGAGCGGCCTCTTCGCCAAAGTTAGAGCAATCTCGATCGTGTTCATATTCATGGATACTGAACTCGATCTTTTGTTTCTTTAATTGGTTAATAGCCGGTGTCACCTTTGCTTTGCCTCTACTTTTGCCAAAACATTGGCGTGAACAAAACCAATAGGGTGAAGACTTCTAATCGGCCAAGCAGCATAGAGAAACACAACATCCATTTTGCTGGATCACCAATATTAGTATAGCTGGCCGCTACATCGCCTAACCCCGGACCAAGGTTGTTTAGTGTCGCTGCTACCGCTGACCACGCCGTTACTTGGTCCAACCCTGTCGCCATCAAGCCAATCATTAAGACAATATAAACCAGCAAATACGCAGAGAAGAATCCCCATACGGCCGACACGACTCTTTCTTGAATCGCCTTGCCGCCGACTTTAACGGGGATAACCGCATTAGGGTGTATCAGACGTTGTATCTCACGGATGCCTTGTTTGAGGATCAATAGAATACGAATAACCTTCATACCGCCGCCAGTCGAACTGGCACAGCCGCCGACAAATGAGGTGACGATTAATAAGAAGGGCAAAAAGTGTGGCCAGCTAGAAAAGTCTGACGTGCCGAAGCCGGAGGTGGTCGCGATAGACACACTTTCGAACACCGCATAACGCAGTGACGTGTCCCAGTCATAAGTCGACGTCATGGCCAGTACCAGAGTGGAAAGAATGACAGTGCTGGAAAGAATCAATAGAAAGAAACGTGCTTCAGGGTCTTTGAAATAGTGCCATACGCTCTTGTGACGCCAAGCGTAAAAATGCAAAGCAAAGTTGAAGGCCGACACAATCATAAAGAAGGTACAAATCATCTCGATCGCGACACTGTTGAAGTAGCCAATGCTGTCGTCGTGAGTCGAGAAGCCGCCAATGGCTACGGTCGAGAAGCTGTGACAAATGGCGTCAAATAAGCTCATACCAGCGATCCAATAGCCTAAAGCACAAACACCCGTTAGCGTCGCGTAGATGTACCAAAGCGCTTTGGCTGTTTCGGCAATGCGTGGCGTTAGCTTGGTATCTTTTACCGGTCCTGGTGTTTCTGCACGATACAGCTGCATACCACCGATGCCTAACATTGGCATAATGGCTACGGCTAATACGATGATCCCCATGCCGCCTAACCAAGTGAGTAGCTGTCGATAAAACAGAATAGACTGCGGAAGATCGTCGATGCCCGTGAGTATGGTTGCCCCGGTTGTCGTGAGCCCTGAAATGGATTCAAACAAGGCATCGGTAAAGCTCAGATCTGGATTTTCTGCTAAGAAAAAAGGCACAGAACCAAATAACCCCAGTACGGTCCAGAAGAGGACGGTTACTAAGAAACCGTCGCGAATTTTTAATTCACCACGCTCGTTACGAACTGGGAACCATAAAAGAAAGCCGCCTAATAAATTCACGCCAAACGCATAAAGAAACGCATTAAGTGCACCATCAGAATAAATCAGAGAAACGATAATGGGCGGGATCAGCGAGACACTGAATACCATTACCAATAATCCAATGACACGTAAAATGACACTAAAATGCATACTTACTTCCTAGAACCTGATTTTTCATTTATCAGGCCATTGTTAAAAATTCTGGCGATAACCGTACTTGGCTTTTTACTGGCATTACTTTTTGTCTTATTTTTTTGCTCTAACAAGAGTCTCATTAAAAGAAACTTAAACCCACTTGAAAGAGCTGCTCTACCGCTGGAATTTGTTTTTTATTGGTCACAAAGATGATCACGTGGTCTTCTGCTTGTATAACCAATTCGCTGGTGGCGACGATCATATCGTCTTGGCGAACGATGGCGCCGATTGTTGCACCTTCAGGCAAGTTCAAATTAGCGATGCTTCGGCCGACTACTTTTGAGGAACGATAATCCCCGTGCGCTACCGCTTCTAATGCTTCTGCTGCGCCTTTTCGCATCGAGTGAACATTCACCACGTCACCGCGTCGAATATAGCTTAATAGAGAACTGATAGTGGTTTGTTGAGGCGAGATGGCAATGTCGATCATGCCTTCTTGCACGATATCGACATAAGCAGGATTGTTGATAATCGTCATAACGGTACGAACGCCCAACACTTTCGCCAGCATGGACGACATGATATTTGCTTCATCATTGTTGGTCAGCGCACAGAACACGTCGGTGGATTCGATATTTTCTTCAAGCAGCAACTCTTGTCTCGACGCATCACCATTTAGAACAATCGTATTGTCCAAGGTCTCGGACAAATAACGGCAGCGCTCAGGGTCTCGTTCGATGATTTTGACGCGATATTCTTTTTCGAGACTTTGTGCCAAACGCTCACCTATGTTGCCACCGCCCGCAATAATAATGCGTCGATAAGGTACGTCCAACGGACGCAGTTCACTCATTACATCCAGTACGTCCCGTTGAGCCGTCAGGAAAAAGACTTCGTCGTTGGCTCGAATATAGGTATTGCCATCAGGTGAAATGGATTTCCCATCACGATAAATTGCCGCGATACGTGTTTGAATTGATGGCATGTGCTCTTTCAAAAAACTGATGGGTTGGTCGATTAAAGCCCCCCCTTTTTCAGCCTTAACAACGACGAGTTGTACTCTGCCTTCGGCAAACTCCATAACCTGCAAAGCGCCGGGGTAGCGAATCAATCTGCTCAGGTGTTTCGTCACCTCTTTTTCAGGGCTGATTCGAACGTCCATAGGTAAGGCTTGATCGCTAAATAGCTCTGGGTATTTGGCATAAGCGCTTGAACGTATGCGGCCGATCTTAGTGGGCGTCTTAAATAAGGTATGAGCGACCTGACAAGCGACCATATTGGTTTCATCTTGGTTGCTCACCGCGATCAGCATGTCGGCATCATTGCAGCCGGCTTGCTCTAATACATCTGGGTGTGAGCCACTGCCTTCCACCGTTTGAATGTCGAGACGATCTTGCAATTCTCTAAGGCGGGCTAAATCTGTATCAATGACGGTAATATCGTTATCTTCACTTGCTAGGTTTTCTGCAAGTGTGGCGCCTACTTGGCCCGCACCTATAATGATGATTTTCATAGTCTGCCTTAGAGCGTTATTGGTTTTTGGCTCTTTGTTTAGTTTGTTTATTCAATTGTCAAAGTGAGTCGTGATGCCTGATCAAGCGTACATATTTTTACTTTAATGACGTAGTGCAAGTTTACCCACATAAAGACAATTATTTAACTTGAACTTGAGAAATACTCGTAATTAATTTTGCTGAGTTTTTAATTAAGCTTCTTTATTAGTTTGAGCGTTATGAAACAGTGGAAACAACCTATTAGGCCCGTATTAAACTAGAGGGCGTAGCGTAAAAAAAGCCCAGTCAACTGTGTTTCATGTGAAACAATTGATTGGGCTTTTTTGAAAGTTGCTTATGTATTATAGGTTTATATGGTTCAACCTGTGCCTATATTTTTTTAAGCAGACAATAATAGAATCCATCGTGACTTTCTAAGCTAGGAAATAGCTGACGACCGTGACTGACTGGAATCCCCCACTCTAGTGCGAAGTCAGCTGCTAGCGTGTTTAATGGAACGTCTGTCGCGTCTTTTTGGTTTTCAAGAAAACGCTGAATTTGTAGCTCATTCTCTTCTGGCATTAAAGAGCATGTTGCGTACAACATAAAACCGCCTGGTTTTAGTGTCGTCCAAACACTGTCCAGAATTTCACGCTGAATGCTAACCATCTCATCAATGTCTGCGGGTTTGCGATTGATCTTAATGTCTGGGTTACGACGAATCACACCGGTAGCAGAACAAGGTACATCCAACAAAATCTTGTCGAAATGTTCGCCGTCCCACCAAGTGTCTAATTCAGCCGCATCGGCACAAATCAGTTTTGCGGAATAGCTAAGGCGCTCAAGGTTGGATTCGATTTTTTCCATACGCCAAGGTTCAAGTTCCACTGCAGTCAGTTCGACGTTGTCGGTTTTTTCTAGCAAGTGTCCTGTTTTACCACCTGGTGCTGCGCACGCATCGAGTATTTTATCTCCGGCTTGTGGTGACAATATATATGCAGAAAGTTGTGCGGCTTCATCTTGAACGCTAACAAAACCGTCTTCGAAATTAGGTAACTCTGTAACGCGAACTGCATTTCTTAGGTACAACGCGCCGCTTGAAAACTCACCCTCTGTTGATTTTATCCCTTTTTCCATCAGCGTCGCTTTGTATGTTTCACGTGAAACTCGGCTCTCATTCACCCGTATACACATTGGTGGGTGCGTGTTGCTTGCTTCTATGATTTCTTCAAGCTGATCTGGCCAATGTTTGTTAAGACGCTTAACCAGCCATTTGGGATGGTTGTATTCAATGGATGGCATTGCTTCTAATAGTTCAACAATGTCGTCGGCCTCACGTTGATAGCGACGTAGGACTGCGTTCATTAGTTTGGTTGCCCAATCTTTATTAAGCAGTCTACATGCTTCAACCGATTCGTTAACCGCTGCATGGTCAGGTGTGTTCATGTAGGTTAACTGATACAAACCTAAAAGCAGCGTTGCGTATAAATCTGTGTCCTTTTCTTCAAAAGGGTGTTCTAACAAATGTAATGCGATGCTGTTCAGTTTTGGATACTGACGGCAAACACCGAAACACAGCTCCTTTAAAAGAGGAATGTGTTCGCTGGCGACATCCAATTGATGGCGAGCGAGTTGCGTGCTGAGCGATCCTTGCTGAAGTAAAATATTGCTGATTACTTCAATCGCCACTTGGCGGGCGCTGTGCTGAATAGACGTTGTGTCTGATGACATAGTGTTTTTTTGACTCATAATGGTTGCTCGATAAGGCCAAGGCGTTGGCCAATTTCTAATGCCGCTTTGTGTTTTCCATTGAGCGCATCTTGAATTTTTATGCGCTTGCCGCCGGCAAATTGAATGTCTGTGATCAGGATAGAACCCTGCCCTGTGGCCACGATTATCCCTTCTTTACTGACAACTAAAATATCGCCAGGCGTGGACGCTTCATCGCTGACGCTTGCAATGTGCGCGGCATGAATTTTCATCACGCCCGCAAGACTGTTGGTATAAGCCACAGGCCAAGGCGATAAACCACGAATTTGACGCTCAATCAATTCTGCCGACGCAGACCAGTTTATGTTCGCTTCTTGCTTGGTGAGTTTTGCGGCGTAGCTCGTCAGGCTGTCGTCCTGTACTTCTGGTACGAGTGTATTTGCCTTCAGCATTTCCAATGCTTCGATTAAGGCGTCGCCTCCGATCATAGCTAAACGGTCATGCAAGGTTGCTGAGGTGTCTGTTGGTTTTATATCGCAAAGCGCTTTTAACAGCATGTCACCCGTGTCTAAACCAACGTCCATTTGCATGATGGTGATGCCCGTTTCGCCATCACCTGCTATCAAGGCTCGATGAATCGGTGCGGCACCGCGCCAGCGTGGTAACAATGAAGCATGTACATTTATGCAGCCCAGCTTGGGCGTATCCAATACGGCTTTTGGCAAGATGATACCGTAAGCGGCAACAATCATGAGGTCAGCGTTAAGCTCAACCAGTTGCGCTTTATCTTCATCTAGTTTGAAATTCAGCGGCTGAAAAACAGGAATGTTATTGGTCAGTGCCAGTTGCTTTACAGGGCTTTGTACTAGCTTTTGGCCACGACCCGCTGGACGATCTGGTTGGGTATAAACGCCAACTACTTCATACTTGTTCGTGGTTTTTTTTTCAAGTATAGCCTGTAGACTGGCGGCGGCGAATTCAGGTGTGCCGGCAAAAACAATACGCAATGGTGATGTTGGCATAAAGGTTCCTTAACAAAAAATCAGGCCAAAGCCTGATTTTTAAAATACTTGTATCAATGATCTAGACGTTCAAAAGGTCTAATCGTGCCTAAAGCCGGATTGCTTAACCTTCTTTTAGGGCTAACTTATGGGCTTTTTCAAGTTTGCTTTTGATGCGATTACGCTTCAACGGCGATAAATAATCCACCATCAACTTGCCATCAAGATGGTCCACTTCATGCTGTACACAAACGGCCATCAACTCATCCACTTCCATTTCAAAGGGGTTGCCATGGCGATCAAGCGCCTTGACTCTGACTTTGGCTGCACGGTAAAGATGTTCATAGAACCCGGGGACAGACAAACAGCCTTCTTGAAATTCGTTAGGCTCATCGTCCAATACGTCAAATTCTGGGTTTATAAAAACGATCGGCGCGTTGCGTTCTTCGGAGAAGTCCATCACGACAAGGCGGTGATGGTAATCCACTTGCGTTGCGGCTAAGCCCAAACCACTCTCGTCATACATGGTATCTAACATGTCGTCGATTTTAGTTTGCAGCGCGTCAGTGAACTGGGTAATTGGCTTCGCAATTTTGCGTAAGCGTTTATCTGGGTATTCAAGTACGGTTAATACAGTCATGATCTTTTCCACGATGTGTCTTTGTTCATGAGTGGAGACGCTCTCTCCAACTCTTTTCATTCTGTCTATTGTAACGCAACTCTGTCTATTGAGCAGTCTTCTCGTGGCGGTTTTTTGGTCAATATGATTGAATGGCCTCCATAGTCACAGTCTATTTAGGCTTGGATTGATATTTTAAGTAAAGCGTTGGGCAAGGAAAGCCCAGATTTTAATGAGGCGATTACCGTCTCGTCATCCGGATAAGCAAGGAAGCGTTTTGTTATGGATACACCTTATGCTGCAGGTCTAACTCAAACCGATTGGTTATGCCTTAGTTTTTTATCGGGTATTGGCCCTGCTCGACTATCTCGCCTTTATACCTATCTAACGCAACTCCACTCAGATACATCACAGGATCAAACGAAAACAGCATCGCTTTTTGAAACAGATAGCAATTCCCCCGACATCATTTCGTACGATATATTGCGAGCGCTAAAATGGCCTGAGGTAACAGCGCGTCAGGCAATGGATTACCTATCCACGGGCACATTAACGGAGGAGCAAGTCATCAAGCGCGATCAATCATTGTCGTGGTTAATGGAGCCCCATCATTTCTTAGTGCTGCAAGAAGATCTATTTTACCCCAGTGAATTGAAAGAGATTAGCGTGGCGCCTGCTTTTTTGTATGTTGAAGGTCATCGAAATGCTTTGGCTTTGCCTAAAATCGGCATTGTTGGGGCGCGAAAATGCACTCGCCATGGACGGGATATAACCTTTCAGCTGGCCGAACAATTGGCGTCTCATGGCATTTGTGTGGTCAGCGGTGGTGCCATTGGCATTGACACCGCTGCACATCAAGGCGCTTTGCAGGGTAAAGCAACTCCAACCATAGGCGTTATGGGGACCGGTTTATTGCACCGTTATCCAACTCAAAATACCGCATTGTTTGAACAGATTGTAGAACAAGGTGGTGCTTTGATTAGTGAATACCCACTAACGACAAGTCCGCGCCCTCACCTCTTCCCGCCACGAAATCGAATCATCAGTGGTTTGAGTATGGGCGTGCTGGTCGCTGAGGCATCAATTAAAAGCGGATCATTGATCAGTGCCAGTTATGCCGTGCAGCAAAATCGAGATGTGTTTGCTTTGCCTGGCCGTTTGTCAGATAAACAGTCGGAGGGTTGCCATCAGCTTCTTCGACAAGGTGCAACCTTGGTTCGTAATGTCGACGATATTCTTGAGGAGTGCTCTGCAACGTCGTTGATATTTGAAAATACTGCCGTGGCACAAAATAAAGCGGCAGAGCGAACTGTCGGTCACGGAAGAACGTCGCTTCACGGATCATTTCATCAAATACCTGAGTCAGCATCTGAAGGCGCAAAGACGTTAGCGATAGCATTGGAAAAAGAAGCAACGGCAATGGATTTTGATGCCTTAATACGTTTTACACAAATGAGCGCTGGCATGATGATGCAGGCGTTAATGGAACTGGAACTGTCTGGGTGTATTGAGAATCGTGAAGGGCTTTATGGGCGTTGCTGATTTTATTGTCTAAAACCCCATGTGGTTAATAAAAAGAGACGCTAAGCAGGCGCCTCTTTTTTATTTTTAGGCTAGTCAGAACCACTAAATATATCGTGCTTTAGCTGCTTAATATCACGACGCTCTTTTTTATTTGGCTTATGGTCCGTCATGATTCGACCACCGAAGGATTTGTTTTCGAGCGCGCGCTTTTCTCGTTTCTTAATTGACTCGGCGGTTTCTTCATACAAGAGTTGTGCTTCTGGCGCGCCACGACGCTGTCCGCTAATGGCTATGATTTTTAGTACCTTTTCATCCCAGCCAGCTCGTATACCAATCAAGGCTCCGACTTCGACATTGCGACTGGCTTTCCCTTTGCTGCCGTTATAGGACACCTTGCCACCATCAATGGCTTCTTTGCAAAGTGAGCGAGTTTTATAAAAACGTGCGGCCCAAAGCCACTTATCTAAACGAACGGCTTGTGGTGCCGACTGCTTTTCTGGTTTACTCATAAAGAATGCGTTGACCCTATTCTGTTGTCATATTTGAGGCTGTTATGCAGGACATTAGTAAACACCCAATTTTCCAAGCTCTTCAAAAAATAATACACGATGCCGCCGATGTGATCATGGACATTTATCAACGTGCCGATTTGGGTATTGAGCAAAAACTGGATGATAGTCCAGTGACGGCTGCCGACCTAGCTGCACACAAAGTGATTCTAGCAGGTTTGCAGGCGCTTACACCGGATATTCCAGTCTTGTCCGAAGAAGGCGTCGTTTCGTTCGAGGAGCGCTCTGGATGGCCCATGTTATGGATTGTCGACCCATTGGATGGCACCAAAGAATTTATTAAGCGAAATGGTGAGTTCAGCATCAACATAGCTTTGGTCGAAAATGGCGTTCCTATTTTAGGTGTTGTTTACCTACCAACCACGAGCGAAGGGTATGTCGGTGTTACCGAATCGTGGAAAGGCTTACCGGTTGGTGCGTTCAAATGGCAAGGCAATGAATTTGAAAGCATTAAACTTCGCGATCCGCGTGATCCGATTATCGTGATGACAAGCCGTAGCCATGGCCCTGCTCTACCCGCCGATCTAAAAGCAACGTTAAAGTTGGCTTATGAGCAAGTTAGAGAGTTACCCAAGGGCAGTTCAATAAAAGGCTGTCGAATAGCAGAAGGTATTGCAGATTTACACTTACGTCGTGGTCCGACCAGTGAGTGGGATACCGCCGCACAACAAGCGATTATCGAAGCGGCTGGCGGCATGCTTGTTACGCCAACGGGACAACCGTTTCGCTACAATCAACGTAAAACATTACTTAACGGACACTTCTTTGTCTCTGGGCCTGAACTCGCCCCAAGCGTTATTGACTGGTATAAAAAACAAGACTAAGGCGATTGGCTTAGTCTTGTTACCCTTCTCTTTTCCTTTCAGTACTCACTCATCTTTTGTGTCACGTGAAACAATTTAACCTATGCACTTAACTTTCCCTAGTATTTAAACCACTGTTTAGACGCTTAACAATGCGTTCTTGAGCGCGTTTTAAGAAATCATTTTGCAGTGGCTGAGTGAAGGATCTGGCGATGGCGACAGTTCCCACTAAAGACACCACGGTTTCTTCCGCTAACGCATTGGCGTCTTGGCTACCGCGTTTTTTCAAAATTCCCGCAAGGCGTTCGACTAAACTGTCGAAGCAAGCTTGATAGGCTTGGCGAACCTTTTCTTCTGTGTGTGCGGCGTCCGTCACTAAAAATTCCAATGGAGACGGGTGTTCTTTATCGCTTTTACTCCAGCTCAAATAACGCGAGACGAGCGCTTTTAAATGCGTTTCTTTGTTCTCGGTTTGCTTGTCATCGCGAGCCCAAAAAGCATGTGACGTAGCGAATTGCATCGCGGCTTCGTACAAACTGCTTTTCGCTGAAAAATGCGCGTAGAACGCCCCGTGAGTCATGTTGGCTTTTTTCATGATCTGTGTGAGCGTGACGCGATCAAAACCGTGCGAGCAGAACAACTTAGCCGCGGCTTGTAAGATACGCTGGCGAGTCTGTTCTTTGTGCTTTGGTGTGTAAGGCATGTTTAGTCTCCTAAACGTAATCTTTGTCTGTCGATTAATAATCTTCGAGCGACCCCTTTCTTTAATGACATTGTACAAGGGGATTTTAATATTATCTTGATCATATATAGACTCACTCTAGCATGGGGACTTTCTTTCTGCAGAAACTTAAGAGGGTTTTCTCATGTCGCTTAAAGACCGAATTGTTATTACAGGAATGGGTTTGGTGTCGCCACTAGGTTTGGGCGTAGCATCGGTTTGGGATCGATTGATACGAGGTGAGTCCGGTATTCGATTATTACCAACCACACTGTCCGATGGTTTGAACACACACATTGCTGGACAAGTGCCAAGTCACACGGAGCAGGACAATGGTTTGAATGAATCGGACTATCTGTCACCAAAAGATCGTAAGCGTGTAGATCTGTTTACATTATTCGCTTTGGCGGCGGCCGAAGAAGCCCTAACCCAAGCGAACTGGCAACCAACAACAGAAGAAGATCAGCAAGCAACGGCGACCATTATCGCAACAGGTATCGGTGGATTACCAACCATCACCCATGCGCAATCGGTATTAACCAATCAAGGCGCGCGTCGATTATCGCCTTTCACTGTGCCAGCGTTTCTTGCCAACCTCGCGGCAGGGAATGTATCGATCAAATATGGTTTTAAAGGACCGATTGGTACACCGGTGACAGCGTGTGCTGCGGGCGTACAAGCGATTGGTGATGCGATGCGTCTGTTGCGTACGGGTGAGGCGAAAGTTGCCTTGGCTGGCGGTACAGAAGCTTGTATCGATCCATTGTCTCTGGCAGGATTTGGTGCGTTGAAAGCGCTTTCTACTCGTAACGATGATCCTACAAAAGCGTCTCGTCCGTTTGATAAAGACCGTGAAGGGTTTGTGATGGGCGAAGGTGCGGGTTTAGTCGTACTGGAAACCCTCGAACATGCGTTAGCGAGAGGCGCGAAGCCCTTGGTGGAAATCGTTGGTTACGGTACCAGTGCGGACGCTTATCATCTAACTTCTGGTCCAGAAAACGGCGAAGGCGCGGCGCGCGCGATGCAAACGGCGCTGACCATGGCGGGAATTACCGCCGATAAAATTGGCTACGTGAATGCGCATGCAACGTCGACACCCGTGGGCGATCGCGGTGAGATCAATGCATTGCGTCGAGTCTTTGGTGAAAACGTCACTGCCGTGGCGATCTCGTCGACGAAATCGGCCACCGGTCATTTGCTCGGCGCCGCGGGTGGTGTGGAAGCTATTTTTAGTGCTCAGGCGCTGAGATCCGGTGTTTTACCGCCGACATTGAACCTAGAGCAACCAGAAGACAGTATGGCGGACTTGGATCTTATCCCATTGGTTTCACGTGAAAAAAACGTCGAGTACGTGTTGTGTAATGGCTTTGGTTTTGGTGGCGTAAACGCGGCGCTGATACTCAAACGTTACTAGGCTTTAGAGAAATTCTAGATAGAAACACAAAGCAAAGAACGAAAAAAGGCGACTCACTGAGTCGCCTTTTTTATGACCGTAATGTTTATTTAGCCATCCATTAGTTTGTTCGGCAACCAGGTCACCAGCTCTGGGAACATCATGACGATGATCAGAACCAGCAGTTTTAACAGAACAAAAGGCAGGATGGATTTGTAAATATCCAACATGGTAATGCCCGGCGGTGCGATGCCTTTTAGATAAAACAAGGCAAAACCATATGGCGGCGTTTGCACGGCAATCTCGATGTTCAAGATCATCAAAATACCAAACCAAATCGGATCGTAACCCAACGAAACGGCAATCGGTGTGAAGATGGGTGCACACATTAGAACGATGATGAATTCATCAATAATGAAACCAAGCAACAACATGATCAGTTGGAAAAGCATGATCACCATGATCGGCGGTAAGCCTAAATCTTGAGTAAAACTGGCCACCATGTTTTGAACGCCCATTAACAAATGGAAGTTACTAAACACAGACGCTCCAACGATGATCCACATTGCCACGCTGACAAGTAATGCCGCCTGCATGCCTGCTTTTTGAACCATACGAGGTTTGAAGCGCTTAAACAGAATCGCAAGAACGATGGCTCCAACAACACCGATCGCACCCGATTCGGTTGGCGTCGCAATGCCCATGATGATGCTGCCCAAAACGGCAACAATCAAAAGCAAAGACAATAAGCCATCGCGAGCCGTCATGATTTTTTCTTTAACCGTCGGCTGCACTTCCGGTATTTTGTCCATGGGCGCGCGGCTTGGGTTCAATTTACATGAAATCACCACGTAGGCGATCAGTAGAATGATGGTGATAAGCGCAGGAATCAAGGCACCAATAAACATACGGCCAACGGAGTTTTGTGTCGATGACGCAAACATGATCATGGGAATGCTTGGCGGAATCAAAATTCCCAAACCGCCACCGGCCATGATGACACCCAATGCAAGACGTTTATCGTAACCGCGCTCCAACATAGGACGCAGGGCAATACTGCCCGATGTCATGATGCCAGCACCGATAATGCCAACCATCGCACCAATCATAGAACACACCACGATCACGCTGATCGCTAAAGAACCACGTACTCGACCAATCAACATTTGGCTTGCACTGAACATCGCATCACCAATGCCTGAGCGTGTTAATAGTTGCCCCATGTAAATGTACAAAGGAATAGCTAATAAGATAAAACTAAAATGCGTGTCTTCTAACGTCGTTGGAATCACATTAAAGAGAGCATCTCCCCATGTGACGTATCCAACCGCCATAGCAATACCGCCCAATGCCAAACCGACGGGCGCACCTAAGGCAAAGGTAACTAAAATACAAAGCAGTAAAACGCCCGTTAGAACTTCAATGCTAATCATTTGGCGTTTCCTCTGTGTTTCGTAAAGAATCTGGTAATAAGTTTTTTCCGGTGATCAAGTGATAGCACTCTTCTATCCAGTCGCTCGAAAGTTGCAACGCCAACAAAATACTCGCGACGGCCATCATGACCCAATAATGATGCATCTGCGGCGCCCACTCGCTTTGGCGGCGATAATTGAACTCGATGGCTTCTTCGAATTTACCAATGCTCATTTTGAAAATGATGAGGACAAAGAATATGGCGAGTGTAAAAGACAGCATGTTGAAGAGGTTGCGTACTCGAGGAGACACTTTGTTGTAAAGAATATCGACGTTAATATGAGCGCGTTGCTGTTGAGCGTAAGCTCCACCTAATGCAGCGATGTAGCCAAACAAAAACAAAGAAAGGTCATAGGCCCAAATGGTAGGCTTATTTAAGAAATAGCGAGAAAAAACCTCAAAAGCGACGACAAAAGCTAAAACCGGCATGAGAAAAGAAACAGATTTACCAATAAAGCTCACCAAGGCATGGATTGCTAAACAGTAACGCCTGATAACGGTTTCTATCATTTTTTTTACCTTTTAAGGTGGGTGGAAAAAGAAAAGGAGATCAAGTGCGAACATGATCCCCTTTTCTTATCGCTCTACAGACCGATATTAGTTTGCTTCTTTACGAAGAATATCGATCAGCTCTTTGCTGTATTTGTCAGCGGCAGAGTATTCATCCCAAAGACCTGCGCCTGCTTTGGCCCACGCTGCTTTGTCAGCATCACTAGGAGCCGCACTCCACTGAAGGCCTTTTGTTTCCATTTCAGCAACGGCTTGAGATTCCCACAATTTAGACTTTGTCATTTGCTCACGAGCATGAACGGTCGTCGCGGCAGAAACGATCGCTTGAAGATCAGGCGTTAGTTTTTTCCATGCGCTGCGATTTACAATAATAGGTAACACTTGAGCGCCTGCTAGAGGAAGTGGGTACATGTATTTCGCGACTTCAACATGGTTACCATCGCGGTGATCAATCATGTTAGAACCAATAGAACCGTCGATTACGCCAGTAGAAAGACTGGTGTAAATTTCAGACCATGCAAGGGACACGGGTGATGCACCAAGATTGCGTAGGAATTTTCCGTACGCGCCTGGCGCACGGATTTTCAAACCTTTGAAATCTTCAATCGAATTGATAGAGTCTTTCGTAATAACGTAAACAGATGGCTGAATGTACGGGTCAAGCCATACTAGACCTTGTTCGCCATAGGCTTTTTTCAGAATCGGCGCCCAGCCTTTTTCTTGGAAAAGCGTGGTTAGTTCAGCGGCATCGCTGGTGCCACCTGGTAGACCAATTTCAACCAAGCCTGCAGGAAGTTCACCAGCGTGCATAGATTGGAAAGGTGCGCCCATGGTAATTAGGCCTGTTTTTACGGCACCCAAAATGCCAGAAGTACCCACACCTTCACCAGAATACAATACTTGCACTTTGATTCGGCCATTGGACATAGTCTCGATGTTTTTTGCCAATCCTTCGTACACTGCGCCATACGCTGTGCCACGACCGTATAGGTTAGCGAAGCGCCAGTTATAGTCAGCAGCATGCGCAGTAGAAGCGACAGCGCCTAGACCTAGCGTGACAGCCAAAGAACTCGCAACCAATCGTTTTTTTACTTTTAGTATCGCTTTAATCATTGAGTTACCCCGAGAGAAAAAGTGCATGAAAATATCACATCCTGTGATGGTGTGAAGTCGTGTATTCGATACTTTCAAAAAGCCAACGTGCATTAAAGCGCGTAAAACCTATCTAAAGTTTTGTCAGCACCAAACAATCAAAAAGGGCAAAAACCTTATAAATCAGTGAACTAACGCATAGACGACGCACAAAAACGATACGTCATGTTCTATTTTGGTGCAATCCATAGATTAGGTGATCACATCAATAAGGTGAATAATATTGATCTATCGTGTTGAAAACGTGCATTATTTTTGCTTTTTTCAATGCAGGAATAAGCGGTTTGAAGGAGGGGGATTATTCGCACCAAATTAGGGCTCTCTAAAGAATCAGACAAGCCCTAAATTGGGAGTGGATCCGTTATGCCACGTCGAAACGTTGTATTTGGTTCGCTAATTCTTGGGTTTGGTGATGCACATTTTTATTGGCCATTTGGATAGATTGTGTTGCGATGTGGTTATCTTTTATATCGTGAGCAATGATGTCCATGTCCTGTGCCATTTGAGTGGTAGTCAGCGCTACCTCTTTAATCGCTTGGGTAATTTCCAACGTGTTGTTCATCGCTTCTTGTGTGTTTTTTTCGATTTCATGAATGGTAATCACGGCGTTTTCGCCCTGCTCTTTACTGCGACTGACTTTTTCAAGGCTGAGTGTCATGGCGTCGATCACCGCTAAGGTTTCTTTCTGAATATTTTCGACTTTGGAGGTGATTTCTCCCGATGCTTTGACGGTTTGCTCTGAGAGCGTTTTGACTTCGTCTGCGACCACGGCGAAACCGCGCCCTGCTTCGCCAGCACGAGCCGCTTCTATCGCGGCATTAAGTGCTAATAAGCTGGTTTGCTCTGCAACACCAACGATCAGTTCAATCACCACGTCGATTTCTTTTGACAGTGTGCCAAGGCGCGCGACGCGTTCATTCGTATCTTGGATCGTGTCGGCCACGTCACTGATGCTGTTCATCGCGTTCTGCATGGCATTAACACCGCTTGTCGCCGAGTCATAAGCGACTTTTGTGCCCGTTTGAACCGATTGTGTCATCGCTTGTACCGTGTCTGCTGTGGCGGAAATTTCTTCGGTTGAAGCGGCCAATGTGTTGCTGCGATCACGAATACGCTCGCTACCGCTGACAATGGTTTGAATGCCGCTGTCCAATTCGTCTGCGGTGAGAATGAGTTTTTCGTTGCTGTTGAGCAAATGACGAATCAGCTGACGCAGCTCATCGGACATTTGATTCGACGCAATAAACAGTTGCTGGAACTCATCTGGTTTGGTGATAAGTATATTCTGTTGACGAGAACGGAGCTTGCCTTGTGCGACTTCTTTTAAGACGTCCAACACGGCTTTAAGATTGCGATTTAAGGAATGAATCACAGTCGATAAAATTAGCCCAGTAACTAAAGCAAGCAACACCCCCGCCATCATCAAAGAGCGACGAGCTTGGCTGGCGGTATCTAAGGAACGAGTTTGCGCTTGTGCCAGTAAGGTGTTTTGTAGGTAGTCGGCGCTTTTGTCCATGGATTGAGTGTATTGGCCGCTCAAAATTTCAAGCGTGCTTTCTTGCGATTTGACCGCGACCGAAAGACGAATAACAGGGGATAAAGCGTCTTCATACGTTTGCACCATGGGATTAAATACATCGCCAAAGCCGATGTTATTGATGGTGTCTTTTAGTACGTTAACGGACGTCATCAATGCCTCTTGATGGGCTGCATCGCTGTAAACAAGAAAATCTTTTTCTCGGTTTCTAACGTCTTTAAAGCTGGCGGCAAAGCTCGCCAATGTGCTCAGCTTTTCGGCGAGTTCCGTAGCGGCCTGATTCAATGAACCGAGTGCGGCGGATTGATCGTTGAGCCCAAGCGCTTGTCGAGTCTGTAAATTGTCCTCAATAGCGGCAATATAATTGGGTAATATGGTTTTGTTTTGATTCAGCAACGACGCGCCTTGAGAGTCGATCAAAGCGGCTCGAATTGGAAATCCTTTCGCAATGGTGTATTTAATATCATCAAGTTCTTGGTTTAGTGGTGCCACACCATCTGGTGTTAATGTGGCCATTTTTCGCTCGAATTTTAAGAGAGACACTTCGAGGTTTTTGACTTGAGTGGTTAATCGACTCAGATCACTGGCATCATCTGATGCGTTCGACATCAATGACAAGTTATAGACGGAATAGGCGCCAAAACCGGCGTACCCAACACACACGAGCATCACAATCGCGATGAGTTTCTGACGAACGGATAAAGCAAATGGCATGTAACGCTCCTCTGGCCGCCTTGAAGAAGACAAGCAATCAAAATGAAAAAAGCCTGTTTATCCAATAAGATAAACAGGCCTAAAAACGTACTGGAAGAACGAGATGAAGCGCGTCACGATTGCGCTTCATCTCTAAGGTTTGATCGAGCGGTTACCCATCTTCCTTGAACGCAGAGAAACCCGACCATAACAAGTGCTCTGCTGTAACCGCGCCTCTACCTTAAAGAAGCACAAAGCGTGATGAAAGTAGGATAAACCGACGTAAAGTTAGAGAATCAGCGAACTTATTGTCTTCAACATTGAATATGATGACGTAAAGGCGATGAATCAGTGCGGATGACAAATTTGTTTGTTCAAAGCCGGCTCGAAACCCTAAAATGCCGCTTAAGCTGAGAACGACTATTGGGAGAGACGATGAATGTAAAAAACTATTCACTGGGTCAAGTGGGTGATTACGAGATCAAGCAGTTGAAAGTGTTTAAAACCGTGGTGGATTGCGGTGGATTTTCAGCGGCAGAAACGTCACTCAACATTGGTCGATCGACAATTAGTCTGCATATTTCAAATTTAGAAGCACGTCTTAATCTTGTTTTGTGTAAGCGTGGTCGAGGTGGTTTTTCTCTTACCGAGGAAGGCGTTATTATTTACAAAATGACCGAGAACTTACTTGAATCACTAGACACATTTCGAACGACTGTGAATAACTTAAACGCCAGCTTAACGGGCAAACTTCGCCTTGCCCTCTCTGATAAAATCAGCCTTGATCCTCGTAGCCACTTTCCTGAACTCATTCAGCGTTTTTCTAATGAGGCACCGGAAGTTCTCATTACGACTAATGTCTCTTCGATGTCCAATATCGAACGCATGATACTGAACGATGAAGCAGATATCGGCTTTATACCGTATCACCGTAAACTGGATGGCCTTAATTACGTTCATTTATACAGCGATGATTGTTATCTCTATTGCGGAAAAGATCACCCATTGGCAAGCATTTCATCTAAAGACCAAGAAGCTCAAGCAGATCAATACCCTGCCACCCATGCTGGTTTGAAACCACACGAAGCCGTTAGTGAACAAATTTCACACATGAACCTCACCGCAATTTCCTATTTTTATGACAGCCGATTAGCGTTGATTTTATCGGGTAAATTTATTGGTTTTCTGCCAGAGCATTATGCTCACTCCTATGTAGAGAAAGGCGATATTGTTGTGGTGGCACCGAATGATCGTTCTTATACGCTTGGCGTCGCCGTTATTTGTAAAAAAACGACGCAGCCCAATAAGCCTCGTGAGTTGTTTCTCAAAGTATTGCACCAAACCGTAGAAGAATTAATTGTGGCTCCGTATTAGTCGTAAAATCGAGTATAATTATTTTTTAGTTTGTATAGAAAGACACTTTTGGTTTCATTATGAAGTCATTACTTGTCCTTAATTCATGTATCAAGTGAGGGTAGAAAATTGGCTCAAAAGAGGGCTGTCGTACGCCAAAGTTTACCTGATGTTATCGCTACTGATTTGCGTAATCGAATTTTGTCTGGTGACCTAGCAGAAGGTGATCTTATTCGACAAGAATTATTGGCTGAAGAATATGATGTGTCACGAATGCCGGTTCGAGAGGCATTGAAACGGCTTGATTCGGAAGGGCTTGTTGTTTTTATCAACAACCGAGGGGCTACCGTTACAAAGCACTCCTTGGCTGAGATCGCTGAATTTTTTGATGTAAGGATTCTCTTAGAAGTTGATCTGCTTAAAAAGTCCATACCGTTAATGGAAGAACACCACTTTGATCAGTGCAGCGACTTACTTGATGAAATGGAAGCGTCATATGCCGCTGGAAACGTGGCTGACTGGGGGCCATTAAATGCGCAATATCACGCAATGTTGTATGAAGCAGCCAATCAGAAATTGACGATGCAACTCCTTGAACGCGTGAGTATGCAGGCAAATCGATACGTCAGTATGCATATCGATCAACTCAGAAAAGCAGATAACGCTGAACATGACCATCGATCTTTATTAAATCTAGCTCGCTTACGTGATGTTGATGGCGCTGCGAATCTATTAAGAGCCCACCTTGAAAACACCAAACAACAAATACTAGAGTTGATTGCGGTAACACGCTCTAAGTAATCTACTTCGTGTTAACTGAATACTGTTGCTAAGGAAAGACAACGCTATTCAGTCCCTCTTCCATTGTTTACTTTACTCGTGTGTTTTAAAAGTTTTACGGCTTCTTTTATGATGCGTATACGCTTATTACTTGTACAATTTGTATTTTTGGATACAATATCCATATATCGATTTACTTCAAACGAATACTAATGGAGCAAGAACAACATGACTTTCATGCCACATGGTAAACATTTAATCGCTGGACAATGGGTCGCCTCAGATCAAACGTTCCTATCTTCTCCTGCTACTGGCGAAGCGCATGCCTTTGCAAAAGGCTCTGTCACCAATGTCAGCGACGCCGTTGAGGCCGCAGAATTGGCTTTTCTCGAGTATGGCTATTCTTCACGTGAAACACGTGCGAGTTTTTTAAACGCCATTGCTGATGAAATAGACGCCCGTGGTAGTGACATTACCGCCATTGGTTGTGCAGAAACGGGGTTGCCTGAAGCCCGATTAATCGGTGAACGCGGACGCACATGTGGTCAGTTACGCTTGTTTGCACAGCATATTCTTCAAGGAGACTATTTAGATAAGCGCCACGATGCGGCTTTGCCAGAACGTCAGCCTCTTCCTCGCGCCGATTTAAAACTTATACAGCGCCCTATTGGCCCTGTTGCCGTATTTGGTGCGTCAAACTTCCCATTGGCCTTTTCCACCGCCGGTGGCGATACCGCTGCGGCTTTGGCTGCCGGTTGTCCCGTTGTTGTAAAAGGACACAGTGCACACCCTGGAACCGGTGAAATTGTGGCCGAAGCCATTCACGCGGCCATCACAAAATGTGGCATGCCGGCCGGCGTGTTTAGTTTAATACAAGGCGGCAATCGTGAAGTCGGTTCTGCGTTGGTACAGCATCCATTGATCAAAGCGGTCGGTTTTACGGGTTCTTTAGCGGGAGGCCGTGCTTTATTCGATTTGTGTGCAGCACGTCCTGAGCCGATTCCCTTCTTTGGTGAATTAGGCTCCGTTAATCCCATGTTCTTATTCCCCAATGCCATAGCAAACCGCGGAGACGAGTTGGGCAAAGGCTGGGCCGCTTCTTTGACGATGGGAGCCGGACAGTTTTGTACCAATCCTGGGATTACCGTGTTACTCGCTGGCCCTGAAGCGGACGAGTTTGTATCTACTGTGAGTAATAATCTATCATCAGTACCTGCTCAAGTTATGCTAACAGATGGGATTGCGGAAGCGTATCGCGCTGGCCAAAAACGCATTGCGGCGGCGACAGGCGTACGTGAAGTACTGGCAACGTCTTGTGAGTTGCGTGATGCAACACCGTATCTTTACGCTACAACAGCGGCGGAATGGCTGAAAAACAATCAACTAGCCGAGGAAGTATTTGGCCCATTAGGGGTGGTTGTTTTAGCCTCTTCGATTGAGGAAATGTTGCAAGTTGCCAAAAGCTTAGAAGGCCAACTCTCGTGTACTATCCATTTGGATGAGTCTGATATTGGTGCCGCAAAAAGCTTCCTTCCTGTACTGGAGCGTAAAGCGGGTCGTATCTTGGCGAACGCCTTCCCTACCGGCGTGGAAGTGTGTGACAGCATGGTGCATGGTGGGCCGTATCCAGCGTCTACCAATTTTGGCGCGACGTCAGTAGGAACAATGTCGATTCGCCGATTCTTGCGTCCAGTGTGTTATCAAGATATTCCAGCGGGATTATTACCAGAAGACCTTATCTAATATTCGTATTTATTAGACAAAAAAAAGCCGCGCCAAGAGCGCGGTTTTTTTTGCCTGAACCATTAGAATTTACGCAATGTGAGAAGTTCTTCATATAGTGTTCGAGGAATCTCTATCGCATCACGTTTCATGTTGTGCTCGCGAGCCACATAGCGTCGCTGAGATGGCAAACGTGCGCCTTGATCAATAATGTCTGCAAACAATCGCTCTGCTCGCTCATCATTGGCAACGGCTTTGCCACCGCTCAATAAATTCGGATCGATCGCGATCAGTATTTCACCATGATAAGGCGCTTCGGGTTTACCTTCGGCAAAGTCCATACTTTCTTTACTGGTAAGGTCGTCGATAAGCGGCCCTGCAAGTAATTCAATCATGATCGACAAAGCAGAGCCTTTATAACCACCAAACGTCAGCATGGCGCCATTCATCGCGGCTTCTGCGTCTGTGGTTGGTTTTCCATCTTTATCGATAGCAACGCCTTCTGGTAACGCCTTTCCCGCTCTGCGATACAGTTCAACTTCACCTCTGGCAAATTGGCTAGTGGCAAAATCAAAGGTAAAGGGGTGTTTGCCTCTGCGCGGCCAGCTGAACGCTAAAGGGTTGGTGCCTAACGTACCGCGAGTTCCGCCTGCAGGGGCGACCCATGCATGACTGGGAACCATGGCAATGGCGGCCAGTCCGGCTTCAGACAATTTTTCGACTTCAGGCCAAAGCGCAGAAAAGTGATAACAGTTATTAATTGCCAGCGCGGCAATGCCGTTTTTCTTTGCCTTTTCTATTAATTGTGGCAGTGCGGCCTGTAAGGCAAGTAAAGACATTCCCTTGTTGGCGTTGGCTCGAACCACCGAAGGGCCTGCGTCTGTGATGGTAGGTACTGCGGTGCCATCGATGCGTCCAGATTTGATACTTTCAACGCACATAAGTAGGCGATGAAGGCCGTGAGAGTGGCAATCATCTTGCTGACAGGCGTACATGATATCTGTGATGGAACGGGCGTGGTCTTCGTTAAAACCATTGTCCATGAGTATCGTTTCGCTTAGCTCACGCATTTCAGCCAAACGTAGGGTGACGTTATCGCTCATACTTTCTCCATTATGTTTTATTATTCTTACTAGGAGGCTAGGCTCCCCAAGTATCACTTAGCTTATAGCCTTCAGGCCACGGATCGTCTGGGTCTAACATATGCTGATGTGTGCCTGTAATCCACCCTCGCCCACTGATTTGTGGAATCACGGCAGGGTGACCATTAACCTGAGTGGTTTCAATAATCTTGCCATTAAATTGCGAACCGATGATGGACGTTGCCATGAGTTCTTGCCCGACTGTCATCAAGCCTTTGGCGTGCATTAGCGCCATTCTAGCGGAAACCGCCGTACCGGTTGGGGAACGGTCGACTTTGCCGGGTTGGATCGCGACCGCTGATTTACTACTAAACCCCTTGTCTGTTGTTTCGATTGGACCACAAAAAGCACAAAAAGAAATGTGTTTCCAATTCGGATTCGTTGGGTGGGTAAAGCCTAACTGCTCGTTCGCAGCATTGGTGATTTTCACGCCCAGCTGAGCAATGGCTTTGGCTTCACTTTCAACAATATCAAAACCTAACGATTGTGCGTCTACGATGACAAAACTGTCACCGCCATAAGCCGTATCAACCATAATTGTACCTAGCCCTTCGACTTCTAAAGGTACATTGATCTTATCGACAAAGCTTGGAACGTTTTGCACAAAAATGCGCTGAGCTTTGCCGTCACGACATTCCGCGCGAACATATACGAGCCCGCCGGGGGCTTCTAAAACGATGTCGGTGTAGGGTTCTTGCATCGGCAAGATCCCACTGTCTAAAAGAACAGTGGACACACAAATAGAGTTAGAACCAGACATAGGAGGCGTGTCTTCTGGCTCCATGATAATGAACGCGGCGTCAGCGTCAGGGTGCTTAGGTGGCACCAATAAATTCACATGGCGAAATACGCCGCCGCGAGGCTCGTTCAACATGAAATTACGTAAGGTTTTATCTTTTTCGATGAATGAACGTTGTTCCCACAAGGTGTTTCCGGGCGGCGGCGTCACGCCACCAACAATCACATCACCGACTTCTCCTTCGGCATGAGCGGAAATAACATGGATCGTTTTACGACTGCGCATAGGCTTGGATATCCTCTAATGTCTGATGGATTATTGGAAACGTGTTGCAGAATAAGGCCGCATTGAAATACTGATTTGCCTTTCAGCCAGAAGATCGCTGACTAACTCGGCCGTACCGGCGGATTGAGTGAGGCCTAAATGGCCGTGCCCAAAGGCGTAAATGACACGTTTAGACTGAGTAGCGTAATCAATCACCGGCAAGCTGTCTGGCATGGATGGACGAAATCCCATCCACTGCTCTCCTCCTGTGACTTTTAGTTCGGGTAAGAAATGAGCGGCTTTATTGAGCAGAACATCGGCGCGTTTATAATTCGGTTTAAGAGACAGGCCGCCGAGTTCTACGGCGCCACCGACTCGTATGCCTTGCCCTGCTTTTGTCACAACAAAGCCGTGGTTACTGAAAGTGATGTGGGTTTTAAGATCAAACGCGCCAGCTGGCAATGTCGTGTTGTACCCTCGTTCGGTGTCGAGCGGTAAATTGTCACCTATTGATTGCGCTAATGTTTTTGACCATGCGCCTGCCGCGATCACCACATAGCTTGCTTCATAATCTTCGTCATTGCTTTTTAAGAGGACGCTGTTGTCTTTTAAATCAATGGCGTTGATGGACGCAATGCGTATTTGACCACCTAATTTTTTGAACGCGTCTGCTAAGTATTGTGTCCATTGGGCGGGGTGGACGACGTTTTTCCATTCTGGGGTAAAAGCCGCATGGGTAAAACGAGGGTGAATACCGGGCTGGATTTTAGCGATGGCTTCGGGGCTTTCTAGAAACTCGAATAGGACGCCGTGCTCTTTGCGTGTTTGCCAACCTGCGAGGCTTGCTTTGAATTCGGCGGCGCCTTCATAAAGTTGTAACTGCCCTTCTCGTCGAATCAACGACTCACCATTGACGGCTGTTATTTGACGTTCTAACGCGGCTTTCGATAACGCCATCAAACTGGCTTGTGCTGTGAGAGCCGCTTGGTATTTGTCTTTCCAACTGGCTCGCCAGAACTGGAACATCCAAGGTAGAATTTTTAACGCGTAAGCTGGGCGAAGTGATAAAGGGCCAAGGGGATCAAGGAGCCATTTTGGGGCTTTGCGCATAATACCAGGCGTGGCAAGTGGTATAACGTCCGCAAAAGCGAATGCCCCTGCGTTACCTGCTGATGTTTCAGCGGCGACGCCTTTCCGATCTAGTACAAGTACCTGTCTGCCTTCCGCCTGTAATTTAAGGGCGGTACTGATGCCAATAATGCCAGCACCAATCACAATAACATCCGGTTTTATTTTGTCGCTCATAGTGACTCCTTGCTCGTTTTAGCACCCTAGTACGATGCCTTTTTTGAGAGGATCGTTTGGGTTATTGATGAGTGTTGCTTCACGAGTGATAAAGGCCTGACCGGTAATAGACGGCACAATACTTCCTTTTGGAGCAGTTGGGCTGGTGGACAGTTCGTAACTCAACGTATAACCACTACCAATGGTGCTTTCTTGATAAATTTCCTCACCAGGGGCAAGTCGATTATCGGCCGCAAGACATGACAAGCGGGCGGAACAACCGGTTCCACAAGGTGATCTATCGTAGGCATCGTCTGGGCATAGAACGAAATTACGCGTGTGTCCTTTCTCAGTAAGCGCAGGGCCATACAGCACAATATGATCGATAATGCCGTCATTTCCCCCTTTAATACCTTGAGCGTAAATGGCTTCTCGAATGGCAATCCCTGCTTCCGTTAAACCACGAATATTGCTTGGTAGCACGGGAGTGGGACTATCATCGACCATAAAGAACCAGTTACCGCCGTAAGCAATATCACCTGTTACTTTACCAATGCCTTCCACTTCTAACGTGATGGCTTTTTTGAATCGGTAACTGTCGATGTTTCTTACGGTTATCGTATTTTTATCGCTCAGTGTGACTTCAACAATGCCGACCGGTGTTTCTATTTTATGGGTGCCAATGCCAATTTTACCAATGTGAGCCAGTGTGGCTGCGACACCAATTGTGCCGTGCCCACACATACCAATGACCGCTGCCGCATCAAAATAGATAACACCAGCGACGCATTCAGGGTTTGTTGGCTCGGTTAATAAAGCGCCAACCATGGCTTCTTGCCCATAGGGTTCAAGCACCACAGAACAGTAAAAGTCTTTATATTCAGTCGCTAGACGTGCTGCCCGTTCCGATAAAGGCCCTGATCCAAGATCAGGGCCTCCTTCAAGAATCACTCGGGTAGGTTCGCCTTCGGTATGGCTATCTACGATAAGCATTCAGTAATCACTCCACCTTGTTTTACCCACTGAGCAAACCACGTTTTGAAAAGCTGGTATTGTTTTTCGCAGTATCTGCGTTGCTCTTCGTTTAGTTCATCTGTTTCATTAAAGTGCAGGCGATATTCTTCTTCACCATTTAATACCAATAGGTATTTAAAGAACAATACAAGCTCTGGGCCTTCGTCAAAACTGGCAAGAACGGACATGGCTTCTTCTAACTCTTGAGCTCGCATACGAGCTTCTGCATTTCCAGTAGCGGCCATTTTTGAAAGATGAGTAAGCAACAATACTTCTTTTGGTAATGCGGTACCGATACCGGTGATGGATCCTGTGGCGCCACAGTTTACGAATCCATGAAACACTCGAGTATCTACGCCAACCATCAACAACACTTCTTCATCGTTAGACGTAATGTTTTCAGCGGCATAGCGCATGGCTTCTTTACTGCCAAACTCTTTGAAGCCAATCAGGTTTTTGTGTTCTTTACGAAGCGCAAAGAAGACATCAGCTCGTGTTTCAAAACCGTATACAGGGCTGTTGTAGATGATGGCTGGAATAGACGGTGCCGCCGCAAGAATGGCTTTGAAATGATTAATTTGCGCAGAAATCACCGAGCCACGAGACAAAACACGTGGAATGACCATGAGGCCAGCGGCACCGACCTTCTCGGCATGGGCCGCGAGAGCGACAGCCGATTTCGTATTGATCGCACCAGTACCAACCATGACGGGAACGCCCGCTTTCACAAGGCGATCTACGCCTTCCATACGCTCTTTATCCGTCAACAACGGCCAATCACCCATGGATCCACAATACACAACAGCAGACATCCCTGCTTCTATCATCTGTTTGCCTTTTTTCACTAAGGCGTCGTAATCCGGTGTACGGTCTGCTTTGCATGGTGTCATTAAAGCCGGTATTACGCCGTAAAAAATATCTTTGTTCATCCTGTTACCTTTTTATTTTCATTAATTAATGTGTGTTTAGTGTTGCTTGCTTAAACTAATAATATAAGTTGTCTTAAACTGCCATAGGCTAGCGGACATTCATAAGAAATTTACGCGTGTGTTCTGACTGAGCGTCTTCAAAAATTTGTTGTGGTGGGCCAATTTCTTCCATGATTCCCTCATGGAAATAAGCCACTCTATCGGAGACTTCTCGTGCAAATCCCATTTCATGGGTAACACAAATCATCGTCATCCCTTCTTCTGCAAGAAGACGCATGGTGTCGAGAACTTCGCCTACTTTTTCAGGGTCCAGTGCCGACGTCGCTTCATCAAATAACATGTATTCTGGCTCCATAGCGAGCGCGCGCGCTATGGCCAAGCGTTGTTGTTGACCACCAGACAATGAAACGGGGTAATTTTTTAACTTGTCGCCCAGCCCAACGTGTTTTAACTGTTTAGCGGCAAGCTCTAGAGCTTCCTCCTTAGACTTTCCTTTTACAATACGAGGAGCCAATGCCACATTCTCTAAGGTGGTTAAGTGAGGAAAACTGTTCCATTGTTGGAATACCATCCCCAGCTTTTGGCGCAATTTGTTAATGTCAGTATTCTTAGCGTGTACATCGGTGCCATTGATATGAACCGTACCTTGCTGAATGGCCTCAAGACCATTAATGCAGTACAGCAAGGTGGATTTCCCCGAGCCTGAAGAGCCAATGATGGACAATACTTCTCCCTTACTGACATCGAGGTTAATGCCTTTAAGAACATGAAGGTCGCCGAAGTGTTTATGCAGATCACGTATTTGAATCATTTCGCCCACCTTTTTTCGAATTTAGAAGCATAAAGTGAAATTGGATAAGAAAGCGCAAAGTAAAACGCGCCAGCGATAGACAGTATGAGCAAGGGTTCTTGTGTTCTAGTAATAAGAATTTGACTGGCCTTAAGTAACTCCACATAGCCCAACACAGAGACCAACGCGCTGTCTTTCATCACCCCAAGTACAACACCGATCCAAGCAGGAAACACAGTACGACCGCCAATGGGCAGAACAACATGAAACAAATCTTGCCAGTAAGTGAGACCAAGAGAACGAGAGGCTCGACGCATGGACGTCTCAACGGACTCGATTCCGCCTCTTGCTACGTTGGTAACTAATGACGCGGTATAGAAAGTCAGAATGACAACACCAGAAAGAAACGGGTTAAGGTCCAAACCAACCATAGGGGCGAAATTATAAAAAAGCACCAACTGAATAAGCAGAGGGACAGAGCGAAAAACATCTAAAATAGGGGCAAGGATGATACCGGCCACCGATTTGCTTTCATGGAGTACCCAACCGAAAACACAGCCCATCACACTGCCTATGGTAATCGACAGTATGGAAATCCAGAGCGTTTTAAGTGCCGCCTCTCCTAGAAACCAAAGGTCATTTGGATTAAAACCAGTAAAGAAGCTTATAGGTTCTTGCATAATATAAAGCCTCGTTAATATCGAAATAGACGCATCGCTAACAAGCGAGAGGCCCCTAGTACTATTTTGACAATGACATAGTAAATAACAGCTGCGACAGCAAAATACTCGAATACGCGGAAGGTTTTACTGGCAAAGAACTGAGTTTCCCCACTGAGTTCTTTAAAGCCAACTAGCATGCCTAGAGAAGACATTAGTACCGCCCAGACCATTTGATTGGTGATGGGGTAATAGACAATCCGTAAAACCTGAGGAATGACAATGCGAGTGTAAGCCTGCCAACTGTTCATGCCTAAACAGCGAGCCGAGTTGATTTGCATCACGGGAATGGCTTGGAAGCCGCCGCGAAAATTTTCAGCAAGGTAGCCTGCGCAGTTAAAGCTGAGGCCCGTTAAAATAATAGTAAAAGGCGATAAGTTGATGCCAAAAGCACCTAAACCAAAGCCAAAAAAGAACAGCTGGAACAGTGCGGGTGTGTTACGTGCGATTTCGATCCAGGTTACAGCAAACCACTTTAGTGGGCCTTTCATATTCATGCGCATTAACGCCAAGCAAAGACCAATAACAACACCTAAAAACATCGCTAAGGAGGCAATTTCAAGGGTGACAAAACCCGCTTGGATTAGGTCGGGAAGGCTTTTTAAAACAGGCCGCCAATGGAAATTATAATCAAACATTCTGGTATCTCCTGAGGCTTCCCCTCTAATCACAAGAGGGAAAGCGATGAGTCATCCTCTATTTATTAATACATGACGCCAGGTATACGCAGATCAGGTGCATCACTTCCAACATATTTGCCCCAAAGCTCTTGGTAGCGACCTGAACGAACTTGATGGGTTACAAACAAGTTTAAGTAATTTAACCAAGTGACATCCTGGCGTTTGCCAACAATGGAAGTGTAATCCGCCACCCAAGGCATACGAGGGCCTGCTTCTAAATTAGCGTACTGCTGAGTGATGGGTTTAATGGCGGTGTTCGTCGTAAGACCGATGTCGGCCTTGCCTTGAGCGACAGCAAGAAAAACCTCGTTTTCAGATTGGTAGCTCTGATATAAGTTTTCTTCGCCCCATTTCGCTGCGATTTTTAACCACTCCTGCTCTGGCAGAGTGCCTAGCGCGGCGGCAACACGTTTGCCGCGAATATCGTCAATTGATGTAATGTTACTTTTTGAATTCACCACTCCCTGAGAGTAATAAATGGCATAAGGAATACTAAAGCCGACCGTTCGTGCACGCGCCAAGCTGTCAGAGGTGCCACCAAACACAACATCAGCGCGACCTGTCGCGATAACCGGTAAGCGTTCAGACCATGTGAGAGGCATTATTTTTACATCCACTTCCAGCGACTTAGCAAGATCGTGACAGTAATCCACGTCGAATCCTGCAGGTTCGTTGTTCGCATCACGATAGCCAATCGGCGGGAAATCAAGTACCACGCCGCAGCGTAGCGTTCCTCTGTCTGCCACATCATCTAGCGTATCTGCTGTGACCGCGATGGAATTCAGGGCTGCGATAGACAAAAGCGCCGTTATTATTTTCTTCATTTGAATATTCCTTTCTTTAGAGAGTTTATTTTTGTTTTACGGGATATTGGATACAAAATACATTTTGAAATTAAGGACGTCAAGAAAGACTTAAAAATTAAACAAAGAAAATCGAACAAAAAGAGGGGCTATCTAAGGAAGTTGGTACTTAATAAGTGAATGATTTGATGAGAATATTGAATGAAAAGGAGATGTTAAAAAATAAAAAAACCACAACGTTACCGCCGTGGCTTTAAGTAAGTATTATTATAGTAAGGTACTGTCTTATCGAGTTCTAAAAGGCTTAAACAAGCGCTTTGAAGCAGCGCTTAAAGATGCTCATGCCTTCATCGATGATGTCCATCTCGATGGTTAACGCAGGTAGGAAACGGATAACGTTGCCGCGAATACCACAAGACAATAACACTAGGCCGTTTTCAGAAGCGCTTGCCGACAATTTTTTAGCAAGCTCTGGGTAAGGTTTATTCACATCACCGTCGTGTACAAACTCCACCGCGATCATCGCGCCAGCGTTACGTACATCACCAATAATGTGTGGATAGTCCGCTTGTAGTGCGGTTAGATGATCGACAAAACGAGCGCCTATTTGTGTCGCTCGATCGCATAGTTTCTCTTCTTCTATCACGTCAAATACCGCAAGGCCTGCCGCACAACCGACAGGAGAACCGCCGTACGTCCCGCCTAGGCCGCCTGGGATTGGAGCGTCCATAATGTCTGCTTTACCAACAACGGCTGCTAGTGGTATCCCCCCAGCGATGCCTTTTGCTGTGGTCATAAGGTCTGCTTCAATGCCAGCTTGTTCGTGGCAGAACATAGTGCCTGTACGCGCAAACCCCGATTGAATTTCATCAAGGATAAGTAACATTCCGTGCTCATCACACAGGGCACGAAGCTTCTTCAAAAAGCTTGCTGAGGCTTTGTAAAAACCACCTTCACCTTGAACGGGTTCAATGATGATAGCGGCAACACGAGAAGGTTCAATGTCACAAATAAAGCGTAATTGAAGGTCAGCAAGTGCTTGTTCTTCGGTAATGCCTAAATAGTCATTGGGGTAAGGAATATGGAAAATATCGCTGGGGAAAGGACCGAAACCAATTTTATATGGCGTCACTTTTCCTGTTAGACCCAACGTCATATTCGTACGGCCGTGATAACCACCGTTAAACGCGATAATACCTGGGCGGCCAGTGTGAGCGCGGGCTATTTTCACGCAATTCTCGACGGCTTCAGCGCCAGTAGTGACAAAAATAGATTTTTTAGGAGTGTCTCCCGGAGCCGCCGCGTTTAGCTTTTCAGCCAATGCTACGGCGGATTCGTATGGGCTAACCATCACGCAAGTGTGAGTGAAGCGTTCTAGCTGTGCGAGTACCGCAGCTTTTACTTTAGGATGATTATGGCCGGTATTGACGACGGCGATACCAGCACCAAAATCGATGTAGCGTTTGCCTTCCACATCCCAAATCTCAGCGTTTAAAGCACGGTCAACATAGACTGGCGCCATGTTAGCTTGGCCACGAGCGATAGCACTCTCTTTACGTTTTTGTAGATCAGCGTTGTTCATTTTTCTTCACCTTATCAATAGATGGCTCTAAATTTTTTGGAAGCCACTGGGAACACGTGGCGTCCACCATAAAGAGTCTGTGTTATGTCGTAAGTTGTTTAGTAGCGGGTTACGCTAATCCACCCATGCACATGTATTTGATTTCAACGTATTCGTCGATACCGTATTGAGAACCTTCGCGGCCACTTCCTGACTCTTTCACACCACCAAATGGCGCGACTTCGCTGGAAATAATGCCTTCGTTAATGCCCACCATGCCGTATTCCAAGGCTTCAGAAACACGCCAGATACGCGCAATATTTTGGGAATAGAAGTAAGACGCCAAGCCAAATGGGGTATTGTTCGCCATGGCAACGGCTTCTTCCTCGGTTTTGAATTTAAACAAGGGCGCAACAGGACCAAATATTTCGTTAGAGAAAATGTCCATGTTTTCGGTCACGCCAGTCAAAATGGTTGGCTCAAAGAAACGCTCGCCCGCCGTTGACTTGCTTCCGCCGATGAGTACTTTTGCCCCTTTGGCAATCGCATCGCTCACCAACTGTTCGACTTTGCTGATGGCCGCATTATTAATAAGCGGACCAATGGAAACGCCGTCAGAAAAACCGTCGCCTGTTTTGAATGTCGCTACCCGCTTCGCTAATTTTTCAGCGAAAGCATCGTACACGCCCTCTTGAATCAGCAGGCGATTTGCACAAACACAGGTTTGGCCAGCGTTACGGTATTTAGACGCAATCGCGCCTTCTACGGCGGCGTCTAGGTCTGCATCGTCAAACACAATGAAAGGCGCGTTGCCGCCCAATTCCATCGAGGTACGTTTTACGGTTTGCGCACATTGCGACAGCAGTAATTTACCAACCGGCGTTGACCCAGTGAATGACAATTTACGCACCGTAGGATGACCCGTTAATACGCCACCAATGGCTTTTGCGTCTTGTCCAACCACGACGTTTAACACACCGGCCGGAATACCCGCTTGATGTGCCAGCTCCGCTAGCGCTAGCGCACACAAAGGCGTTTCGTCAGAGGGTTTGATGACAATAGTACAACCCGCCGCCAACGCTGGGCCGGCTTTACGAGTGATCATTGCGATAGGAAAGTTCCATGGTGTAATAGCGGCGACCACACCAATGGGTTGTTTTATCGTTAATATGCGCTTGTCTTTGGCAAATGTTGGAATCACATCGCCATTCAAGCGACGCGCTTCGTCGGCAAACCAATCAATAAAGGACGCGCCATAAGCAACTTCCCCTTTGGCTTCAGCAAGCGGCTTGCCTTGCTCTAATGTCATCAAGGTCGCTAAGTCGTCTTGGTTGTCTAAAATCAGCTGATTCCAGCGACGTAATAAAGTAGCACGCTCTTTTGCTGTTCGGCCTTGCCATTCTTTTTGGGCTTTTTCAGCGGCTTCAACCGCCAGCGTTGTTTCTTCCGCACCTAAGTCTGCGACGTCTATAATGTGTTCACCGTTTGCAGGGTTGGTAATCGAAAACGTCTTACCCGACTTAGCACCGACCCACTCGCCTCCAATATAAGAATGGCTTTTTAATAGAGTAGGCTGAGATAGTATTGCTTTCATATAAGACTCCAAGCTTGGCGATGTAGGTTTATTAATAAGTGAATCTTTAGACTAACAATCGCACTGTTAATAGCAATCCATAGTAGGCAATGGTCGAAGTTTGAAAAATGAGAAGCTATCAATTCAATGTTTGATGTTGTTCAAACATTGTTTGAGAGAAAATCTGTTTTGGCGTGCAGACGACGTATAAAAAAGCGTTGCTCATTTCATGTGCATTGGCAGAGAGAACTACAGCCCCCTCCTCTTATGTCTTCGAAGGGGAGGATTAGGGAGGGGTTGAACTTGATGGTTTACCAGCTAAAATCGAGCCGTTGAAATGTGGTTCATTTAGGAGAAAAAATTGCCTTATTTAGAGCAGTTTATGCAGCAGTGGAAAGCGTATTTGTCGAACGAATTTACCGCTCACGGATTTGTCTATCTGGAAACAAAGGACGGCGATTTTTTTGATATCAAAGCCAATTCGTTGGTCTATTTCAGTTGGCTGCGGACGACTTCTAGAGCCGATGATGGCTTTGATGAATCAAGAGACGCTATCGCTTGGAAGATGCTAGAGAGGCAGTTAAGAGAACTCGCGAAGAAAGCCGAAAAAGGCACCTTTGATCTTGTCTCTAAGCTGCATCTTGAAGAAAACCAAATCCAGATTGTTCTCAATTTTAGTTATGATGACGAGCAACATATTGTTTATGTAAGCTAGCCACAGATTTAAGTATCCTTTTATCGCTTTCACGATAAAAGGATTTGTTTTTCTCATACGTTAATGAAGAAATGTTTTTTAGTTAGTCTGTTGTTTCTTCGCTTTCTTATTCGGCAGGTCGGTAATCGTCCCAGCACCTAACTCCGCTGCTAAGCCAACCGTTTCATGAAGACTTGGATGGGCATGAATCGTTAAGGCGATGTCTTCCAGTGTGGCGCCGAATTCGATGGCTAAAGTCAGTTCCCCAAGTAATTCGCCGGCATGAGAGCCAACGATGCCAGCGCCTAAGACACGTTCGGTAATTTCATCATAGATGAGTTTGGTTTTGCCCTGAGTCACGCCAGACGCGATGGCTCGACCGCTGGCGCTCCAAGGAAAAACAGCGTTTTTGACGGCGATATCTTGTTTTTTCGCTTCGGTTTCCGTTAAACCAACCCAGGCCACTTCTGGAAAAGTATAAGCAATGGAAGGAATCGCCAGTGGTAGGAAGTCCACCTTGTGGCCCGCAATCACTTCGGCCGCCGCGTGGCCTTGGTGAGACGCTTTGTGTGCTAGCATCGGGCCATGAGTTACATCACCAATGGCGTAAATATTAGATACAGATGTTTGACACCTGTCATTAATCAATACAAATCCGCGTTCGTCTAGCTCAACCCCGACGTCAGAAATACCAGCGGTTTTACCATTGGGAGAGCGACCAACAGCGACGAGTACGGCGTCTACCGCTAGATTGCGTTCGCCATCTTTGTCTTGCAAGGTGACATTCAAGGCTTCGGGTGTGGCTTCTATGTTGGTGACTTGGGTCTTGGTCAAAAATGTCATGCGATCTTTGTTTACTTGCTCGAAGACTTGCACGAGATCTTTGTCGGCGCCAGTCATGATTTGCTCACCAAGCTCCGCGACGGTGATTTTCGCGCCGAGTGATTGGTAAACCGTGGCCATTTCCAAGCCAATAATGCCACCCCCAAGGACTAATAGATGCTCAGGAATTCGCTCGAGTTGCAGTGCGCTGGTGGAGTCTAAAATACGTGGGTCGTCGTAAGGCACAAAAGGCAGCTTAATAGCACGAGAACCGACGGCAATAATGGCATTTTTAAATTCTACTTTTTCCTCTGAACCTTCTTTGGTAACAATAATGGAGCTTGTGGAGTCAAACTTCCCTTCGCCATGCAGGACGGTGACCTTCCTTCCCTTAGCCATCATTGTGAGGCCGCCAGTTAATGTGTCTACTGTCGATTGTCTGTGTTGCCGAACCTCGTCTAGATTGATGGTTGGTTTGGCAAATTGCACGCCATGGGCTGGTTCATCGGCCATGAGGATTTTTCCGGCGACGTGCAAAAGTGCTTTGGAGGGAATGCAGCCAACATTAAGACAAACGCCACCCAAGGTGTTATGACGTTCTATCATGGCAACGGTTAACCCTAAATCCGCAGCACGAAAGGCGGCCGCATAACCGCCAGGACCGCTGCCTAAAACCACAAGATCGTATGTCATTATTTACTCCGTTCATTGTTTTTGTGAGGAAGAGTGAAGCTATCTATCACTAGGTAGGTTAAATATAACTTGTGGATTTACGTTGGGTCAATAAAATACCTATCACCAGATAGACAAATCTTGCGATGAGATACCTTAATGACCGTTGAGAAAAATGATACAAAAAACAAAATACAGGACGCCGCGGAGCGTTTAATTATCCAAGGCGGCTATGGCGCGTTTAGTTTTCGCGATATTGCAGAAGAAGTCGGTATTAAGAGTGCAAGTGTTCACTACCATTATCCAACCAAAGGCGATCTTGCTTCGGCGGTCATGACCCGTTATATCAATGAGTTTTCAGCGCAGCTACCAAACCCAAATGATGAGAGTCTCGACCCTAACGCTATGCTGGAGGGGTTCATTAATGGCTTTAAGGCCAAGATTGTTGACCACCAGAATATGAGCCTCTGCACCATGCTGACGGCGGATAAACATATCCTGCCAGACGAAGTAAGCGCTGCTCTTGCTGCATTTTATAATGTCAAAATAGAATGGTTAACGTTGCTTTTTATGCGCTTGGCGTCTTTGCAGGAAGTGCAGGCGAAAACTCAAACGATTCAGTTTCTCGCCACACTCCATGGCGCCTCTGTTTTGGTCCAAGCAACCGGTAATGCCGATTTTTTTGAAAGAGCCTTGTCTTATTGGAGAATGGTATACGTTAAATAAGAGACGCTATATAAAGTAACGGCTTCCTTGGGGTAACATGATTATCCAATAGAAAAATTCACTTATAAATGAATGAAACGACCTACATGACCGCATCAGATAAAAATCTACATAACCCTAAGTTTGCATGGCGTTTTCTTGCCCCACGGTTTTGGCTTACTTGGCTGATAGTGCTGTTTGCGCTTGTTTTGGCTTATGTGCCTTTTCGTATTCGTGACAAGTTAGCGACGAAAGTTGTTCCTTTGATTATGAAGAAAAAAAGCGGGGCGTTAAAACGTGCTCGCTTAAATATTCAGCACTGTTTTCCAGAAAAATCGTTACAAGAGCGAGAAACCATTTTACGTAAGAGTTTAGAAACCGCAGCTCAATTTTGTTTTGCGTACGGTGAACTGTTGGTTCGTAGCGATAAGTACAAAGAAAGCCGCAATGACATCATTGGCGGTGAGAATCTGTTTCCTTTGTTGGATAGAGGCGAAAATGTCATTACCTTGGTGCCGCATTGCTGGTCCATTGATTACACGGGTTCAATGTTAGCCTCGCTTGGTTACACAGTGACAACCATTATGAAACCTCAAAAAAACCCATTAACCGATTGGCTGATGCACACCCAACGTATGCAGTACGGACGTGGTGTTGTTTACCCTAGAAGTGCAGGCATCAAACCTTTTCTTCAATCGGTTAAAAAAGGGTATGTAGGTTATTACCTGCCTGATGAAGATCTAGGAGCACAGCATTCGGTTTTTGTGCCCTTTTTCGGCGCTGAAAAAGCCACCATGAAAGGGTTAGGCAAGCTAACCAAATTAACAAAAGCCAATATCGTGCCAATGTTTCAAGCCTATAACGCAAAAACAGGCAAGTATGAACTGCATATTTTCCCAGCGCTTGAGAACTTTCCTACGGGCGATGACACTCAAGATGCCATTGTGATGAATAAGGCATTAGAAGCCATGATTGAAACTCATACTGAGCAGTACATGTGGATTTTGAGTTTGCTGCGTAGCCGGCCTGATGGCACTAAACTTTATTAATTATAAAAAGTTAACGGCATGATTTCTTTTAGTATTCGATTAAATGGAGCCAGATATGTCTGAGCGCTCAACTTCCCCTCATGATTTAGACATTCATGCGGTTAAACAGTACCTACTTTCTCTTCAAGATGCGATCTGCTCGTCTTTAGAAACGGTCGAACCTTCTATACGATTTAAAGAAGACGCTTGGGACAGACCAAACGGCGGTGGCGGACGAACGCGTGTCATCGCGGGTGGCGATGTCATTGAAAAAGGCGGTGTGAATTTTTCGCATGTGATGGGCGATAACCTTCCGCCTTCCGCAACAGCGGATCGCCCTGAGCTTGCAGGCGGCCGATTCGAAGCCATGGGCGTGTCTCTGGTGATTCATCCCAATAATCCGATGGCGCCCACCTCTCATGCTAATGTGCGTTTATTTATTGTTTATAAAGACGGGATGGCACCCGTTTGGTGGTTTGGCGGTGGCTTTGATCTGACGCCTTATTATGGCTTTGATGAAGACTGTGTTCATTGGCACCAAACGGCACACGATGCCGTTGAGTCCTTTGGTGAAGGCTATTATTCTCGCTTTAAAACATGGTGTGACGAGTATTTCTATCTAAAACACCGCGGTGAACCTCGTGGTATTGGTGGTTTGTTTTTTGACGACTTTAACGAAGGCAGCTTCGAGCAGTGTTTTAGCATGATGAAAGCCGTGGGCGACGCCTACACAACAGCTTATTTGCCTATATTAGAGCGTCGTAAAAACCTGCCTTTTACCGAGCAGCAGCGTGACTTTCAACTGCATCGACGTGGACGCTATGTTGAATTTAATCTGGTGTTCGACCGAGGTACGCACTTTGGTTTGCAAAGCGGCTTAGGTCGTACGGAATCCATCTTGATGTCATTACCGCCGGAAGTACGTTGGACGTATGAGTACCACATTGAACCTGGCAGTGAAGAGGCCAAGTTAACCGACTATTATCTGACATCGAAAGATTGGCTTGCTGGGGCTGAATGATATCCGGCTCACAGAAATTGCGTTTTACAGAATAAATAAGAGGACATATTTTGGATCAATACGCCGTGGTTGGTAATCCGATTGCTCACAGCAAATCGCCTAGCATACATAAGCATTTTGCCGAGCAAACACAGCAAGAACTTATCTATTCGACACTATTAGGCGACGATGTTCAATTTGAGCGCCAAGTAAGAGATTTTTTTGCCAACGACGGCAAAGGCATGAACATTACGATGCCGTTTAAAGAACGTGCTTATGCCATGTGTGACGTATTAAGCAAGCGAGCAGAACAAGCTGGCGCAGTGAACACCTTGCTTATGAGTGAAAATGGCGACATTTTCGGCGACAATACCGACGGTATCGGCATGGTTCGAGACATAACGCATAATCATGGGCAAGCATTAACCGGCAAGCGCGTGTTGATTTTAGGCGCTGGCGGCGCGGTGCGTGGTGTGCTTGAACCTCTTTTATCTGAGAACCCAGAATCTGTCACCATTGCCAATCGTACGGTCGAAAAAGCGCAGGCGTTGGCCGAGCTTTTTGATTGTTTAGCCTCGACGTTTGAAGGTTTAAAAGGCGAATTCGATATCATAATCAATGGTACATCGGCGAGTTTGTCCGGTAGTCTACCACCGTTAAAAGACGAATTAGCGGGCTCGAAAACATGGTGTTACGACATGATGTACGGCAAAGAGCGCACGGTGTTTCTGCAATGGGCCGATGACCATGGCGGCAAAGGAGCAGACGGTCTTGGTATGTTAGTGGGTCAAGCCGCAGAAGCGTTTTATCTATGGCGTCAGGTTCGTCCTGACACCGCCAGCCTGGTTGCCTTGATGCGCAAACAAATGGAAGCCAGCTGATCAGTAAAATAAGCGAACGAAAGGACACCGTATGAAAGCGCAGTGGTTCAATTCTGTTGATCAAATAGGTGAATCCAAGTGGCAGGCGGCTATTGGAGAAACGCGTTATCCCTTTGCGCAATTTGCCTTTCATAAAGCCTTAGAGCAAAGCAAAAGTATCGGTGATGGCACTGGCTGGTATCCAGAATATTTACTGGTGATGGACGATGATGATGTTCCACTTGCTATTGCGCCAACCTATTTGAAAACCCATTCTCAGGGTGAATTTGTCTTTGATTGGTCATGGGCGGACGCCTATCAGCGTTACGGCATGGATTATTTTCCTAAACGTATTTGGGCGATTCCCTTCTCCCCGGTAACAGGTTCAAGAATTTTTTCTCGCCTTGATCCAAAAGGCGATGATGTTCAGTTTTCTCATTTGTACCCTGCGCTTGCGGAGTTGATGACACAAGCAAACCAAGATCGAGGTTTCTCAAGCTGGCATCTGTTATTTACCAAGCCAGAACACGCCGCCTTATTCGCGTCAAACAAAGACCTTCTGCATCGTATTTCCTGTCAGTTTCATTGGTTCAATCGTGACTATCAGGACATGGAACACTACTTTTCTCACTTCTCCAGCCGCAAACGCAAAGCCGCGCGCAAAGAGCGAGACAAGGTTACCAAGCAAGGCATTCATCTTACTCGAACGCTAGGCAATGAACTGACGTCGGCCGAGATCGATTTCTTTTACTTGTGCTATCAATCGACGTACGCCAAACGCGGTCAGCAAGGTTATTTAACGCGTGAGTTTTTCGGCCAATTAGCCGACACCATGGGCGAGAAAATTGTTTTGGTACAAGCTTGCCGAGGTGAGGATGCGATCGCGGCGTCATGGTGTTTCTTCGACAATCACTCATTATACGGCCGTTATTGGGGTTGTTTGGAAGAAGTTGATTGTTTGCACTTCGAAGCGTGTTATTACCAAGGTATTGAATTTTGCCTTGAAAAAGGCTTACAGCACTTCGATCCGGGCACGCAAGGAGAACACAAAATCGCCCGCGGCTTTGAGCCCGTCTTTAGCCATAGCATTCATTATATTGCTCATGAAGGTTTTCGTGATGCGATTGGTAATTTCTGTGAAGAAGAAGCGGAATCAGTGCGTGGATATCATCAAGATACTCACGCTCTTTTGCCTTTTAAAGAGAAGTAAAACCCCCTCCCAGCCTCCCCCTTAACAGGGGGAGGAGCCAGTGATTTAGCGCATATCTCATCCCCCTTAGCAGGAGGAGGAGCCAGTGATTTAGCGCGTATCTCATCCCCTCTTAGCAGAGGGAGGAGCCAGTGATTTAGCGCGTATCTCATTCCCCCTTAGCAGGTGGAGGAGTCAGTGATTTAGCGCGTATCTCATCCCCCCTTAGCAGAGGGAGGAGCCAGTGATTTAGCGCGTATCTCATCCCCCCTTAGCAGCAGGGAGGAGCCAGTGATTTAGCGGGTATCTCATCCTCTCTTAGCACAGGGAGGAGTCAGTGATTTAGCGCGTATCTCATCCCCTCCCCTTATCTTCAAGGGGAGGGTTAGGGAGGGGTTAAAATCACACGTCTTTGTGAGGGCCAAACAATTCGTAATGAATACGATCTGCTTCTACCCCAAGCGTTAACAGCTGTTGCTTAACAAACATCATAAAGCCAACCGGACCGCATAAGTAGAATTCGCCATTCGAAATCGGCAAACCTTCTTTGATGACGTCCAGTTGCATGTTGCCTTGATAAACGCCCTCTTCTGTTTTGTCTGTTTGCTCATACCAAGTGTGTACGTTTAACGCCAAAGACCCTTTTAGCCCGTTTACATGGCTTTTAAAGGAATGTTGGCCTTGGTTTGCACAAGCGTGCAAATAATGGACTGGTTGCGCGTAGCTTTGTTTTGCGAATGTGTTCAGCATGGCTTGCATTGGTGTTAAGCCAACACCACCAGAAATGAGTACGACAGGTGTTTGCTTGTCTTCAAAGAAGAAGTCACCTGCTGGTGGCATGGCTTCGATTTCGTCTCCTACGTTTAGGTGATCGTGTAGATAATTGGACATAACACCGGCCATGTCGTCACTGCCTTCGCGTTTTACACTGATGCGATATGTCTGGTTGTTTGGCGCTGTTGATAGCGAATATTGACGTATCTCATCGTACTCGTTGCCTTTTGGATGTAATTTAATGCCCAAGTATTGGCCTGGAAGATAGTCAATGACTGGACCACCGTCGATTGGTTCAAATACAAAGCTGGTAACCAGATCAGACTCAGGTGTTTTTGATGCGACACGAAAGCGGCGGAAATCAGTCCAACCACCGGCTTGCGCCGCGCGTTCTTTGTAAAGGTCGCTTTCTATTTTGATAAAGATGCCTGCCAATTGACCATAAGCTGCAACCCACGCTTCTTCAACGTCTTTGGTGAAAGCATCTGGTGCGAGTTCGCGCAATGTTTCGATTAAGTGGTGGCCGACAATATCGTATTGATCTGGTTGAATGTTAAAGCTGGTGTGCTTATGAGCGATACGCATGACGGCGCTGGTGAGCACTTCTAGATTGTCGATGTGCGTCGCGTAAGCGGCAATGGCGTTGAATAAGGCCGCAGGTTGACCGCCAGTCTTTTGGTGCGTCATGTTAAATACGTGTTTTAGCTCAGGGTTGTGCAAAAACATACGTTTGTAAAAGTGCTCAGTAATCGCTGGCCCTGCGGAAGCAAGCAGTGGGATTGTACTTTTAACTGTGTCTATGTGTTGTTGAGATAACATTTTTGTTTCCTTTTAAACGATGAATAACAATTTCTTATCTACAGTATTGCTAAGAACGTGCCAACTAATAAAATACTTATAAATCATGTGTTTACGTTTTACAGGTTTGATAAAGAGTCAATAAGACTCACAAAATAATAAGTCGATATGATATGTTAGAGTCTAAATGACACGGTTAGTCTTTCTTCTTATAAGTTGATGATCATGAATCAGGTTTCCAATAACGCCCTACTTAGCTTTGCTTTAGATCTTGCCAGTGCGGTGACACAACCCAATCGTTTTGAACAATTAGTCTACGCCGTACGTGCCACGATCAATTGCGATGCGGTTGTATTGCTGATCCATAATAATGCGGTGTTGACGCCGATTGCTCAGCGAGGCTTGTCAGAAGACTTAATGGGTCGACGCTTTACAATTGCGGAGCACCCGAGGTTAAAAGCGATTTGTGGCGGGCATTATCCTGTTCGCTTTGCGGCCGATTCCCCTCTTCCAGATCCATACGATGGCATGGTGCTGGGTCATGATGAGCAGTTGCGAGTGCATTCTTGTATGGGTGTGCCCTTGTATTTGGAAGGAAAATTGATTGGTGCTGTGACGTTAGACAGTATCCTGCCGGGCGTTTTTGATGACATAGATGCTCGCGCTTTAGAAATCATTGGCACCATGGCCGCGATGACCTTAAACACCGCCATCTTAATGGAGCAATTAGAGAATAAGTCGCAACATGCCCAGCATGTTTTAAAAGTGATGAGCGAACAAACTCTCGAGATGATTGGACAAAGTAAGGCCATACAAGAACTTAAACAGTCTATCGATTTGGTTGCACCGTCAGATTTTGCCATCCTGATCGAAGGGGAAACCGGTGTTGGTAAAGAGCTGGTGGCGCGTGCACTGCACGAACATTCCTCTCGCTTTGAAGCGCCTATGGTGTATGTCAACTGCGCAGCGATTCCTCATCATCTCATCGAAAGTGAGCTGTTTGGTCATGTAAAAGGCGCTTTTACGGGCGCCGATCGCGATCGCCAAGGCAAATTTTTATTGGCAGATGGTGGTACATTATTTTTGGATGAAATCGGTGAATTGCCACTAGAAGTGCAAGGATCATTACTCAGAGCGATTCAAAATCAAGAAATCCAAGCGGTGGGTAAAGACCAAATTCGCAAAGTGGATGTGCGAATTATTGCGGCCACTAACCGACATCTGGAAACGGAAGTCGCGGAGCATCGTTTTCGTGCCGACTTATTTCATCGACTTAGTGTGTTTCCTATAAAAGTGCCGGCGTTGCGAGATCGCCAAGGCGATGTTCCTTTACTCGCGGGTTTTTTTGCTGAGCGCTTTCGTCGTAAATTAGGCTTGCAGCAACTGACGTTATCGCCATCAGCAATCAATCTGCTAGAAACCTACCATTGGCCTGGTAACGTCCGAGAGCTAGAGCATGTGATTTCGCGCGCGGCCTTATTTGCAAAGGCAGAGAGCGCCAAAGACGAAAGCCCAACGAGTATTACCGTTATCTCACCTGCGCATTTAACGGGGTTACAAATTGAAAAAAGTGATAAAGAAGAGATACAGCGTGTGATAGAACATACGCAGAAAGACGCTATAATATCTAACGAGCCTATCGATTTACGAGAAAAAACAGAGACTTACCAGCGTGACATGATTCGACAAGCATTAGAAGTAACAGAGGGAAACTGGACTAAAGCCGCCCAGCATTTATCCATGGATCGAGCGAACCTAGCAAGATTAGCGAAACGCTTGGGGATTCGTGTGACCAAAGAAGTACGAAGTTAAACCCCCTCCCAACCTCCCCCTTGACAGGGGGAGGAGCTAAGGCTTTTTGTTCCCTCCCCTTATCTTCAAGGGGAGGGTTAGGGAGGGGTTTTAAAAGATGTTAAGCATTATGCCGAGCAGCACTGACTTGTCGAATGCGTTCAGCAGGGAACTTAAGCTTCGGAAGTAGGTACGCTTTTACGTCTTCTGGGTAACCCAGTTCGTCTAATGCGGCGGCCATGCAGTTTAACCACATGGCTTTTTCTTTTTCAGTGATGATTAGGTGAGCATGGGCTTGAGGCAAGCTAATAGGCCCATATTTCTTGGTAAATAATTTTTCGCCGCCCATCCAGCCTGATAAAAAAGACACCAGTTTGTCGATGGTCAGTTCAAGGTTGTTTGGATGCATGTCAAATAACGGTCGGTATTCTGGTGTGTTTTCCATGATGCGGTAAAATGCTTCTACCAGTGATTGCAAACCAGCGATACCGCCCACTTTTTGTAAGGTGCCATCGCTTTCACCGTAAACAGGCGGGTTAGAATCGGCCATTTTATTCTATGTCTTGTTTGGAGGTGTTCGGTTGATTTTGTTCTTTTTTAGCCGCTTTTTCACGATCCATTTTGATGGAGTTACGATAGCCGCCTAGTGCGGCCAAAGCGCCGATGATAAAACTCATGTACAACGGAATTTCAAACAACATAGTGATACTAATAAAAACACAACCGACGGCCAAACCTTCAATAAAGGGTTTAAGTTGCTTGGGCATAAGTTTTCTCCGGAAGATGAAAAATAAGCGCAAGTTTAGCAAATTTATACGACGATGCGAGCCAGATTGTGGAAAAAAGCATGAGTTATCCAATATTTAAGAAATATATAATCAACTGTTTTTTATTTTCTTGCTATGTGGACAAGTGATTGAAATACGAAATTAATGGTCATGAATAGTCTCCTTCTGTCTAAAAAGTGCACAATGATAGGAAGGTCTGACGCTAAATGTGAATAACTGCTATGATTTTCCACAAATCGTTACGCGTAAGAATGGTTAGTCTGGTTGATTTTTATCCACAAAATATGAAATATCCACAAGTGAGCCTCGTGTGTCGAAATTATCCCTAAATTCTATCTTTTGCGCACATCGTGCAAACGCCCCATTGAATCGTAAGATTTGGCATATGGCGTGGCCGCCGATGATTTCAAATATCACAACACCCCTACTTGGTTTGGTTGATACGGCGGTCGTTGGACACTTGGGAACGGCAACACATCTTGGTGCTGTCGCGATTGGAGCAAGTGTGTTCAGCTTTTTGTTTTGGGCGTTTGGTTTTTTGCGGATGGGGTCAACAGGATTGACGGCTCAAGCTCTGGGCCAAGGCGATGATAGACGGGTTCGTGAGTTGCTGTTGCAGTCGATTCTAATGGGCGTTTTCATCGGTTTAATGCTGATACTGTTTCGCGCCCCTTTAATCGATCTTTTTATTCATTTGATGGCGCCCAGTGCGGATGTTGAACCTTGGGCACGCATTTATTGTGAAGCACGAATTTTCAGTGCGCCAGCGGTATTAGCAGGTTACGCTTTAATGGGCTGGTTTTTTGGCGTGCAGTATTCCAAGGGCGCGCTGTGGATGTTACTGGTGATCAACGTCGCTAACATGGCGCTTGATTATTTTGCCGTTTATGGTTTAGGAATGGCCAGTGATGGCGTTGCTTGGGCGACGGTGTTTGCGCATTACATCGGCGTGACGGTCGCGGGCGTTTTAGCGTGGCATAAGCTGAAAGGCTTCTCGGGTCATGTGCCTATGCGTGCGTTGGCGCAGTGGCGTGAATATGTGGCATTGGTGCAAGTGAATCGTTACTTATTTGTGCGCACTATTCTCTTGTTGTTGGTGATGTTATTTTTTACCGCTCAGGGCGCACGCCAAGGAGATTCGATTCTTGCTGCTAATGCCGTTTTACTGACTTTTTTGATGATCATCTCCAATGCGCTAGACGGTTTTGCGTTTTCTGTAGAAGCCTTGTGCGGCGAATATTATGGCCGCAAAGACAAGGCTAACTTTAAGAAAGTGATACAGCTTTCAACCTATTGGGCTTTGTTGGCCGCTTTGATTTTGATGTTCATTTTCTGGCTTTTCGGCAACCAAATCATTGGCTTACTAACGAACGTACAAAGCGTACGTGACGACGCCGCACTGTACCTACCTTGGTTGGTTTTCTTTCCACTGTTGGGTATTTGGTCGTTTATGTTGGATGGGATTTTCATCGGTACAACCAGCGTAAAACAGATGCAAAATACCATGATCATCTGCGTCGTCGGCGTATTTTTCCCTGTTTGGTATTTTTCTCAACACCTGGGTGACGAAGGCTTAGGCAATCATGGTTTATGGCTTAGTCTTGCTGTGTTGTTCATTGCTAGAGCGGTCACGTTATATTGGTGTTATTTACAAAATATGAAGAAAGGTGTTTGGTTTAAAAACCAGTAATCCTATCAACGCGGATTTTGGTGCTCGTTTCTTCGTAGCGAGCGCTGTATCCGTGTTTCCTCTTGGCGCATTTTAAGTAAATTATCTTCCACAAATACCAAGTGCGTGTGAGCGGCGGCTCTCGCCTCTTCTGCTTTACCTTCCATGATGGCTTGATAAAGGTGAGTGTGCTGTTCCATAACACGCTGCCGTGCGGCTTTTTTCTCGAATAAATTCTTTAAATTACTCGAAATGCTTTTTGCCAACACCGCGTGCAGACTGCGTAGCGTGTGCAACAAGACCACATTATGGGCTGCTTCGGCAATGATCATGTGAAACTCTACGTCGAGCTTGGCTTCCAGCGCGAAAGCTTGGTTTTGGTTGGCTTCTACCAGCTGAGTAAAGCACTGTGTGAGTTTGGTTTTATCGGCGTCGGTACTGCGCAATGCGGCGTAATAAGCGGCAAGACTTTCTAGCGCATCGCGAAATTCCAATTGGTCGTACAAGAACTCGTCGTGGGCGCAGAGTAAATCTTGCAGCGGATCGGCAAAAGAACTGCCGAGTTGTTCAGACACATAAGTGCCGTCGCCATGACGACTGAATAATACGCCGCGAGCGATCAGCTTTTGAATGGCTTCTCGTAACGACGGACGCGACACGTCAAATCGTGCGGCCAGTTCACGCTCTGCTGGAAGTTTTTGCCCCGCCGTGAAACTGCCTTCTACGATCATGCTTTCGAGTTCTTTCATTATGATGTCGGAGATTTTAGGTTGTTTAACGCGACCAAATTGATTGTTTTCCATGAATTTTCCTAAAAATAGTTTCTTCAAAGACTTCTGTGTATAACTTGAAAAGTGGTAAAACCAATTGATATTGTCGCTAAAATGCACGAAATGTAGTCTAAACTAGTAGTTGACAAAGTTTCTCTAGCTTCTTAATGTTCCTTGTATTCAGAAGGTAAATTGGTCTTACCAATTTGTCTAGCATTTATTGTTTGATAATAAGAAATAGGCTATTCGCCGTGGAATGTCTGATGAACTCTGCCTCAACTGCTAATGATTCGCTTGCTTATAAAGCAGCGCAATACCGTGATCTATACCTTGCCTTGAAAGACGCTAAAAACGGCGCGATTGATGAGTCTCGATTGATCCAAGATCCACTTCGAACCTTAGCGTACGGGACGGATGCTAGTTTCTATCGATTAATTCCGCAACTCGTGGTGCGGGTAGACAACGAAGATGACGTGCAGTTGGTGTTAAAAGAAGCCAGAAAGCGCAATCTACCTGTGACGTTCCGTGCCGCGGGGACTAGCTTGTCGGGGCAAGCGGTAACAGATTCCATCTTGATGCAATTATCCGATCAGTGGAAAGGCTATAAAATTCATCAACATGGCCATAGTGTTTCTCTTCAGCCCGGTATTATTGGCGCGCGAGCCAACCAAATACTCGCGCCGTTTCAACGAAAAATCGGTCCAGATCCCGCGTCCATCAATGCATGTATGATTGGTGGCATCGCGGCGAATAACGCCAGCGGCATGTGCTGTGGTACGGCGCAAAACAGTTATCACACGATTCAAAGTGCGCGTTTAATTTTCGCCGATGGTTCAATGTTAGACACTGCTGATGACGCCAGCCGTTTGGCGTTTGGTAATCGCCATGCAGATTTACTAGATACACTGACACGCTTGTCTAAGAGCGTGAAAGACAATACCAAACTGGCCGATAAAATTAGACACAAATATCGTTTAAAAAACACCACAGGATACAGTTTAAACAGCTTGATCGATTTCGAAAATCCGTTCGACATTCTGCTGCATTTGATGGTTGGCTCAGAAGGCACGCTTGGTTTTATCAGCGAAGTGACCTATGAAACTGTATTGGATCATCCCATCAAAGCCGCCGCGATGATCTTCTTTAACGATATGGAACTGGCGTGCAGAGCGGTAACTGCGTTGAAAAGCGCGCCAGTGTCGGCTGTGGAACTCATTGACCGTGCAGGATTAAAAGCCGTAGAAGGCAAACCGGGCATGCCGGAAATTTTGTCTTCTTTAGGTTCGCAAGCAACGGGGTTATTGGTGGATGTTCGGGCAGCAACGGCGGAGGAATTGTCTGCAAACCTTGAGGCTGTTACTCACGCTTTAGGTGGATTGAAAGCCATCAACGACATCGATTTCACTCAAGACAAAGTTATTTATGATTCTTATTGGAAAATCCGCAAAGGCTTGTTTCCAGCCGTTGGTGCTGTGCGCCCAGTCGGCACAACCGTAATTATTGAAGACGTCGCCTTTCCGGTCGAGCAGTTAGCAGAAGGTGTTGTAGAGCTGCAAGGCGTGTTTCAAAAACACGGTTACAGCGAAGCGATTTTGTTCGGTCATGCTTTAGAAGGCAATTTACATTTCGTTTTCACACAAGGCTTTGATGATCCGAAAGAAGTGAGTCGCTATGCCGCGTTGATGGATGACGTCGCGCAATTAGTTGCGGTGAAGTACCAAGGTTCTCTGAAAGCAGAGCACGGCACAGGCCGAAACATGGCGCCTTATGTGGAACTGGAATGGGGCAAAGAAGCCTATGACATTATGTGGGAAATCAAACGGGCGTTTGACCCGCAAAGCTTGCTGAATCCCGATGTGATTCTTTCCCACAATGCCAACTTGCATGTGGAAAATTTGAAACCTATGCCAAAGGCAAATGACAAGGTTGATACCTGTATTGAGTGTGGTTTCTGTGAACCCGTTTGCCCTTCTAAATCGCTAACTTTAAGTCCTCGCCAACGTATTGTTATCTGGCGTGAGATTCAGAGTTTACGGGCTTCTGGGAAAGATCTAGAACGCTTGGCGAGATTGCAAAAAGACTATGATTATCAATCGATAGACACCTGTGCTGCGTGTGGTTTGTGTTCTACTCAATGCCCTGTTGGCATCAACACGGGTGATTTAACGAGAGAGCTACGACACGACAGAAACCCAGACAGTAAAGTCGGCTATTGGGTCGCGGATCATTTTGAAGGTGTCACCAAAACCGCTAAGCTTGGATTAATGGTAGCGAATGGCGCGCGTAATATTTTGGGTAACAAAGGTATGGGCATGGCGACGGGCGCTTTGAATAAAGTGTCTGGCGGTGTAGTGCCTAAATGGCACAATCAAATGCCGAAACCGGCGGGCTTGATTCCAACCGTTGAATGTAGCGATTCAAAAAATACTGATACACTGAAAGAAGTGGTTTATTTCCCAAGTTGCGCAACGCGTGTCATGGGCGCAGGACCCAATGCAGAAGACAAACGTTCAGTAATGGCGGTGATGTTTTCTGTACTTGAAAAATCCGGTTACAACATCATTGTACCTAATAATGTCGACAGCCAATGTTGTGGTATGGCCTTTGAGTCGAAAGGCCAATTCGAAGCGGCGAACCAAAAAGCCAATGATCTCAATAGTTTATTGTTAGCCGCGAGCGACAATGGCCGCATACCTATTGTTTGTGACGTGAGTCCTTGCTTGCTACGTATGAAGGAAAGCCTGGATCCTCGCTTAGAATTACACGAACAAGTGGGCTTTCTATCAACGCATGTGATGCCCAATCTAAGGGTGAAAGAAAAGCTCGGCAAAATAGCGCTTCATGTTACCTGTAGCACAACTCGCATGGGACTTGCCGACAGCTTCGTGCAATTGGCACATCAACTTGCCGATGAAGTCGTGATTCCGCCAGACATTACCTGCTGTGGCTTTGCGGGCGACAAAGGCTTCTCGACACCCGAACTTAACGCCAGCGCTTTAAAGACCTTAGCCAAAGCAGTAGAAGGCTGTGAAGTGGGTTATTCAAACAGCCGCACCTGCGAGATTGGTTTATCAGAGCACAGCGGCATTGAGTATCAATCCATCGTCTACTTGGTTGATCAACTGACTGAATCCTCGCGAGCTTAGTTAGCCGCTCAGCCGCGCTTATCAAGACAACAAAGACCAACGCCTCGTCATTGATTTATTTGTAGGCCGGATGAGGGAGGAACGACTGTAATCCGGCGTTGGTTTGCCCGAAGAATTTTGTGTCATGTGTCTTTTTATGTGTGGTAATGCCGGATTACATCTCGTGCCTCGATTCATCCGGCCTACTAAACTTTCTCATTTCAACAAGTAGTCACAAGATCAATATCTCGCACAATTATCTGCTAGAGGTTGATTTTGTGACTGAGTTGGCCGCAAGTGACAAACTAAAGCCAATAACCTCAAAGCATAAACGTCGAGTACAAGCCAAATCCACAGACGAAAATTGTATCGATACCATGAATCTGCATTTCACTTGGCAAAACCAGAGACTATTCTCTTGAGTGTTGATGGTGGCGTTTTGAACTTCAATCGCGAATATATAAATTGGAAATAGTAGAGATCGTTTTCTATTCAGAGCCGAGCACTGGAATGGCGTTAAATAGCTAAGAAAGATCATCCATTTCTGGTTGAGGGCCACGTTCAAGTTTAGAGCTAAGAACAACAAAGCATTTAACTTTCTTAACACCATCAACTAGTTGAACCTTTTCGATCAGCTTTTCCAAATCAATTGAATCCCTAGTTCGGACTTTAAATATAATATTCGTTTCACCTGCGACCGAATGTATTTCTTCAACGTCTGCAATCGAATAAAACTCATTTAGCATATCCATCCTAACAGAACCTTCTGCTTCAACATGCAGAAAACTTAATAACGAGCACCCTAGGCTAGGTCCATCTAAAACTGCATGAGTTCCCTTTATCACACCATTTCTTCTAAGTTTTTGCACTCTCTCATGCACTGCCGGCGGAGAGAGAAAAACCAATTCACTAAGCTCTGAATACGTTTTATCCGAATCTTTAGCAAGCAGCCTTAATAATTTCCGGTCAATCTTATCTAACTTAACCCTTTCGGCTCTATCTGGCCTAATATTATTCGTTTTTGAGTCCATATGAATTCCATCCCTTGTTAATCCACGTTAATACTGTTTAATAGGTTTGAGTTTAAACCATTAATATTATGATTAAAACGAACCCATAGATTTGAGATTTGTAAAAAATAGATTTTTCATTGGTGTTATGGGTCCACTTTTGTAGACATCTCATAGTTATATAATAATAGGTAAACATGAGATGAATTATGAGTGGAAAACGTTATATCGAAGATTTAAAAATTGAAGCGGTTAAACAAATGATAATGCAATAATACTTGGAAAGTAAAATTGGATATGTTTCACAAGTTATATCGCGGATCTAATCACCATTAAGGATGAACCTTCAAAAAAATCGTGTCAATACATAATGATGGAAACATTTAGTACCTAATTCAAAAAGGTCATATAGTTCAATCTATTTTTGGTGAGATTTAATATGTTTAAGCAAAAAAATCTATTTTTATTTCAAACAATTATTTTACTAGTCGGTGTTAGTATAATTGGATCAAATGCTTTTTTAATGAGTCCAATTTTGAGCAATATTGCTCAATCTCTTAATACAGATGTTACAAAAATTGCTTGGTCTATATCTGCGTACGGTGGAGCAATGGCTTTAGGAGGGTTATTTTTAACTGGCCTTCCACAACGTATAGGTTCGAAATCAACTCTACTCCTCACAGGAACAATACTTTCTATTGGGATATTAATTACAGGTCTTGCAACAAACTGGATCATGCTTGTGGTAGCACAAATTATAACTGGGTTAAGTGCGGGAGTTTTACTTCCAACCTTGTATTCGATGACAGCTATTATTGCACCAAAGGGAAAAGAGTCTGCAACGTTAGGAAAAGTTATTTCTGGCTGGTCATTAGCTATGGTTGCTGGGGTTCCATTAAGTGCCTTTATTTCAGAATTACTATCTTGGCGATATTCCTATTTTTTTGTTTTCATATTGTCATCTATATCTACATTAGGATATTCTCTACTTCCTTCTAAAGAAAGTTCTTCTACCGTTACCTCCCTAAAGTCTGCCTTTCAAGTTCCAATGGCAAAACCCATATTTATTATAACTTTTTTGTACATGGTTAGCTTTTATGGAACCTACACATTTTTGGGAAGCTATATACAACAGAAGTTACTCTACTCCGTAGTATATGCTGGTATGGTTGTTTTATCTTATGGATTTGGGTTTGGTGTTGCTGGAATGTTTTTAGGAAAATTTATTGATAAAAGAGACTCATGGGAGGTTATATCCCCCACTCTATTATTAGTATGTGGAATCTACTTGTTATTATTGATTTTATCAAATCACTATTGGAGCTTACTAATTGGATGTGCATTTTGGGGGCTAATTAACCAGATTGCCTTAAATTGCCTCGTGTCCATTCTCAGCAAGCTCGATTATCGTCAACGAGTAAGGCTCATTGGCATATACAGTGCGGTAGCATATGGAGGAACAATGGTCGCTGCACTATCTTACGGTGTCCTCTATTTATATGGGGGCTTCCATTATATATTGATTACCTCTGCTTTATTATGCATGTTTGCCTTCCTGATCGTATACAGGCTAAAGCGTCACAACCGAACTACTCTATAAATGGAAGGACGAAATTGGAGCTGATCTTGATGTTACAGAATTCTTCTATGGAGAAAGAGAGGAATTAAAACGTCTTCAAAAATACTAATATACACTTGGTGTAAATGACTAGATTTTGTAGGTTATGCCTTTAGGACAACAATGTATTGTTGTCGGGATAAATCCCGACCTACAAAAAAAACAATGCTTTCACGGGCTATGGCTGAGCTGCAATACCCAATAACCTCAAAGCATGAACGTCGAATACAAACCAAACCCGCAAACGATGAGGAGCGCCCAGCCGACGAATTGGAAGAAGACGGGTGTTTCGGCTTTTTGAATGCGGTTGTAGAGCTTTTGCCCAAACACATGGCCCAGTAAAGCGCATGGTAATAACCAAAGCTGATGAATAAGTTGTAGGTCGATGCCAGCGATGAGGAAAGACACCATTTTGATCATTACGAGAATGAACCAGAGCACAAACAAGGTATCGCGAAGTTGGTGACGCGGTACTTTGGTGGCGAAGACGGAGACGATGAGCGGCGCGCCGATTAAGGAGGTGCCGCTGACGTAGCCGCCGAGCATAAGGAAGATGGTGTCGAGGAATTTGTTGTTGGTGTAAAACGGTTTATTGAGAATATAAGACACAGCGAATATGGAGACGATGATAAAAATCACGCCGGTGACGATGTTGCCCGGTAAGGTTAATAAACCAAATACGCCAATCAGTTTGGGCACAATCATGATGCCGAGGGCTTTTTTCAAGTAACCCCATGCAATGTTGCCCTGCTCTTCTTTCGGCGCTTCACCTCGCTCTGCTGCGAGGATGGCTTGCTGTTTGGTCTTTTTCGCTCCTTGCCAAGCAATCCAGCTCGAAAATACGAGTAAATGCACGGAAATGATCGGTAAGAATAATAATGGGTCGTTTTTCACTAGTAATAGGAATGGTAAAGCGAGTACGGCACCGCCAAATCCTAAGCCACTGCGGACAAAACCGCTCCAAATAAAAATGGCGCCAATTAAGGCATATTGCCACCAGATTAAGTTTTCCATGCTTGTCCTTTGGGAATATCGGATAAAGAGAGTTGATGTTTTGGTTAGTGTAACCAAGTTTTCATTTTTAGACTAAGGTGTTCGCCAATAAGCTTGGTGCACGGTGAATAACCCCGTGTTTGTTAAATATCGTTATGTTACTGGTATGGATGTTTGCTAATCTTATATTAATAAAAACTGATATATAGGATGGTTACGTGAAACACAGATTCATTTTTGCTTTGCTTATGTCCTTTACGCTCACGTTGATCATGTCGGCGTGGATTACCTATTTGAACATCGGCTTAGATCCGGAGTTTTTATCTTTTTGGATGCATGCGTGGTTTCTTGCTTGGCCTGTGGCTGGGGTTGTCGCGTTCATTGCAGGGCCATTTTTGCATAAATTAGCGCAAAAAATTGTTGATAAAATGTAGGTTCGACAGACAATGTTGAGATGAAAAAAACCGCTAATCAAAAAGGTTAGCGGTTTTTTATTGAGTGTCGATCGAGCGTTAGATGAACCCCTCTATTTCTGAGGTTTTTCGTCCCAAACGGTTAGATCAATGTCATCTCGTACTTCTGGGTAGTCGTCTGAGTTGAAAACCGGTGTATGGGTTTTAAGTTGAGAAAAATAGTCTTTTGTTAACTTCACCACGGTTCCAGACAACATCATGATCGCAATCAGGTTAATGGTCGCCATTAAGCCCATTGCTGCGTCGGCAACATTAAATACCATTGCCACGCTTTCGTATGCGCCCCATGGAATCATTGCGAGTGCCAAAATACGCAGAATGAAAATCCCCGGTTTGTTTGCCCATTTAAGGTACGTCAGTGCATTTTCTGCGTAACTGTAGTTACCTATGATGGAGGTGAACGCGAAGAAGAAAATAGCAACCGCAACAAAATACTGCCCTGCGCTGCCGATGTGTGTTGTCAATGCGGTTTGAGTCAAGGCGATACCTGTTTGACCGTTCCCTAACGCACCAGAAAGTAGAATCATCAAGGCGGTTGCGGTACAAATTAGAATGGTGTCAATGAACACACCCAATGATTGAACCATACCCTGTGATGATGGATGGTGAGGGTTGGGTGTGGCCACGGCAGCGATGTTTGGCGCCGAGCCCATGCCGGCTTCGTTCGAGAACAAACCGCGTTTAATGCCGTTAAGCATCGCACCTAACACACCGCCAGCGGCTTGTTCGATACCAAATGCGCTTTTAAATATTAACGCGAACGCAGCAGGAACTTCTTCGATATTCATGAAAATCACGTATAACGCGACCAAAAGATACAGCACGGCCATAAATGGCACGACGATTTCGGCAAAGCGTGCAATTTTCTTGATACCGCCGAAGATCACAATCGCTGCCAATGCCATGATCACCAAACCTGTTACGTTGGTATCAATCCCAAACGCGCCTTCCATAGCCCCCGCAATTGAATTTGCTTGCACCGCATTGAAGACTAAGCCAAAGGCTAAAATAAGCGCCAGAGAGAAAACCGCGCCAGCCCAAGGGGCTTTTAACCCTTTGCTGATATAAAACGCAGGGCCGCCACGAAGCTGGCCATTTTGGTCGCGCATTTTATAAAGCTGTGCAAGAGTGCTTTCTGCGTAAGCCGTCGCCATGCCAATTACAGCAACAACCCACATCCAAAAAATCGCACCAGGTCCTCCTAAAAATAAAGCGACTGCTACACCAGTCATGTTGCCGGTTCCAACTCGGGAGGCAAGGCTCGTACAAAGCGCTTGAAAAGGAGAGATACCACCACGGTCTGATTGCGGTGCTTTAAGAACGGTGCGGATAAACTCTGGAAAACGGCGGATTTGGATAAAGCCTAAACGCAATGTGAAATATACTCCCACCGCTAGGAGGCCATAAATGAGGATGTAGCTCCAGAAAATCGTATTTAAAAAGTCTATGATGGCGGCCATGTAAGGCTCTCCCTTAATTCGATAATATCGATTGTTTTATTGTTCGTGGGTTGAATGATAGGAATGCATTTTGATAAAAAGCACCCTAAGAAACGCGTCGAAGCTTAAAAAAGTTTGCAAGATTAGCGAATTTATTGAAAACCGCAAGGCAAAAACCACTGCAATGTGCACAAATGGTGCATAAAAAATGGGTTTATTCGATTTGGCGAGAGCGGGCTTAATTTGAAGGGGAAATGATGTGGCACCATGAGCCGCAGGGCGACTCTGGTTAACCAATCAAATTTTATGCAATGTCGGTTGATGACGTTGTTTTATGAATAAAAGATCAGCAGGCGTTTGGATTGGTTGGTAAGGCGAAATCTTTTGTTTGAATCGGATCTTGCTCTGCCTCCGCCCATTTTTTGTCTAACGGAATGACGCCAGCCCAAACAGGCCAATCGTTGTCTTCTGGATCATCAATCGGTGGTTCTGCTCGCATCTTGATTGACGCTTCTTCTATTTTGATTCGTACTAAGCCTGTGGCTTTTATCTCTATGTCATTGACGGGTCGTAATGTCTCCCAGCGGCCGGGGCTAACTTTGTCTAAAAATAGTTTAAATTGACGAACCTTTTCTTCTTTATCATCAATCAGTTCTGGAATACCAAATAAAGTTACGGAGCGATAGTTGACCGAATGGTGCATCGCTGAGCGCGCCATGACCAAACCATCCAATTGGGAAATATTGATGCACACCTTTTCTGGTTCGTCGATTGGGCCTTTGACGTTACGCGCTTTGGAATGAGCGTGCCAGTAGAAGTAGTCGCCATCGCGCCAATGGCACGTTGGCGTGACAAAGACTTGTCCGTCTTTCGTTTGACCAACATGACACATTAATGAAGCATCCATAATATTAAACGCGGTTTCTTTGTCGTATTGAGCGCGGTTTGGCCCACGCTTCACTTTACTTAACGCTGTTTCGAGAGAATCGCTCATACTCTAAATCCTTGTCATTGTTGATTCGTGTCTATATAACAACAGAATAGAGAAGGCTGGCCTCTTTAAAAATAGCCAGAATAGATATAAAAAAACAGGCCAGTTATGAAGCATGCGATTGCTAGTTTACGTTTTTCATTGGATGAAAGCGGAGCACCCTATTACCAACAACTGATGAGGCAAATTCAGCAGGGCGTGGTATCGGGAGAATTGTCTGTGGGTGACAAACTGCCCTCTTCTCGTTTTTTGGCTGGATCGTTAGGCGTGTCACGGAGTACCACATCACGGGCTTATGACCAGTTAATTGCAGAAGGCATTTTAACCAGTGAAGAAAAGCGCGGAGTGTTCGTTGCGGCGTTGCCGATGGTGAGTAATCGCTTGAAGAGAATGCAGGGTTCTTCTGTTCCATCTACTCAGAAGCACTTGGGAACGTTGGCATTTGATTCGGGTGTTGATGTGTCCGTGTTTCCAACCAAGGAGTGGGCAGCAAGCATGCGGCGAAGTTGGTTAAATCCAGACTTAACCGTGTTGCAAGGTGGTTATTTGACCGGATACCCAGACTTAAAAGAAGCCATTGTTGACTATTTGTATCGCGTTCGTGGTCTTGAGTGTGTGGCTGAGCAAGTGATTGTGACGGCGGGCGCTCGTGATTCATTGCTGCTCCTGCAACATGCAATCACGCTATTGGCTCGTTCAGAGACGGATTCAGATGATAGCGTAGGAGCTCAAACTATTAAGTGGTGGACGGAAGAACCCACTTATCCGCCCATCCGCGAGGCCATTCGTTCGCATGAACAAACCGGAGCGCTGCTTATTGACGAAGAAGGTCCGTGCCTGCCCGCGAGTGACACTGTTTCGAATGTGGCGGTAATGACACCAAATCGACAATACCCACTTGGTGTGAGCATCAGCTCAGTTCGTCGTCAGCGGTGGATTCAAGCGATGCAAATGACGAATGCACGCTGGTGGTTGATCGAAGACGATTATGATAATGAGTTTGTGTATCAAGGTCGGAGTAATGTGCCATTTATGCAAACAGTGAGTGTTCATGATCAGGCTAAAGATCGGGTTTTCTTTGTGGGCAGCTTCTCAAAAGTGCTGTTTCGCGGCTTAAGGTTGGGGTTTATTGTCGCACCAGTGGTACATGTGCCGGTCTTACAGCAAAGCCAACGAGAGTTAGGGTCATCCGCGTCTTTGCCCATACAGCCAGCGGTGGCGGATTTTATGCTGCAAGGGCATTTCGACCGCCATTTGAATCGTATGCGTCGGCATTATCGGCTCAAGCGTGATGCGCTGTTAATTTTATTAGAGGCGCATTTAGCGAGGTGGTTTGATTGGAAAAAACCACGCGGCGGTATGCATGTCTTGATTGAAATTAAACCCGAATTTGTTTCTTTGATTCGCACAGAGGCTGTTTTAGATCAGAGGATTGCCCACGACATTGCCAAGAACGATATTCTTCTTTCTACCTTGTCTGAGCATTTTGCTCACAAACAGTATCATGACGGTCGATTTGGCTTTGTGTTGGGTTTTAGTGGACCATCGGAAGAAAAAATGAAAAAAATAATTATCGCACTAGAAAAGTGGTTTACCGAGATATTAGACAATGTGTAAGGCTTACAATTTGTAAGGATTTTGTAGTGAAAGAGTGCTAACCTCAGTGTTTTCAGGTTGAACTGTCGAGATTCACTCAAGACAAGAATGTGATTTTTTACGAAAAGACCGTGAAGCAAACAGGAACAAAGGCTAAACTAGACTTTGTGCGGTTGTTTAAATTTTGCTATATTCCGCACACTTAAAATCGTATGACACGAATAAAAACAGCATTTTCATTTTAGTTTTTATGGATTGGATGAAGAAATTGAACATTTTTCAAGACATTCTGCATTTTTCTGTGCATTCGTTATCCAGCGCTTTGGCGGCTTCTATGCGCCCATTTATTACCGTATCTTGCTTGTTTTTGTGCTTCTTTGTATTTACTACATTATTCTCTTCATCTGTCGAACCTATTCTTAATTCGGGGCTACTTTCTGGTCTCGCATTAATCACCCTGTTATTGGTTAGTTATTTGTCCCTTATGATAAATATCAACCCTGCTCGCCAAAAAATGGCCTTCTTTTTAACTCGTGTTGGTGCCCCTTATGGGTATTCCTATCGTGCTGAGGCACGATACACGAAGAGATGTAGAGCTCCCTTTTTCAGATTTAGGTGATCCAAAAAAACTATTGCTGCGTTAATACTCTTAACTAGGTAATGGTCTTTGTGCTGTTTTCAGTGTGGTGATCTTTACTGAAATACCCGGCATTGCCGGATTTTCGTTCTGTTGCTTGATGGTCAAGTGGCAGTTTTGTGAACCTCGGGGTTAGAGGATGATTCTCTTGTTAACTCGTATCCTAAGTAAAGTCGCTTTGGCGGTAATGGTGGGCTTGCTCGCCGGTTGTCAGGGTGGTGTGCTCGATCCTAAAGGGCAAGTTGGTATTGAAGAAAAGCAACTTATTATTGTTGCTACTTTGTTGATGCTTCTTGTTGTGATTCCTGTCATCTTCATGACACTTTATTTCGCTTGGAAATATCGTGAAGGTCGTGACGAAATCTACGAACCAAAATGGTCGCACTCCACAAAAATTGAAACTATTGTTTGGGCTATTCCAATTGTCATCGTCATTATTCTTGGCGTGATTACATGGAAATCTACCCATGCATTGGATCCTTATAAACCTTTGAAATCGGATAAAGATCACATCAATGTTCAGGTCGTTTCGATGAACTGGAAGTGGTTGTTTATCTATCCGGACCTTGGTATTGCTTCTGTGAACGAGCTTAGATTCCCAGCAAACGTTCCTGTTGCTTTCCAAATTTCATCTGAAGGCACGATGAACTCTTTCTTCATTCCGCAGCTGGGTAGTCAAATTTACTCGATGGCAGGCATGGTGACTAAGCTTCATTTGATTGCTAATGAACCAGGTACATTTGACGGTATTTCCGCAAACTATAGCGGTGCCGGATTTACTGGTATGAAGTTCGATGCGATCGCTACTCCAACAGAAGCTGATTTTGATGCTTGGGTTGAAGGTGTTAAGGCTGGAACTCATGATGTCATCAACAATGGCATATTGGATCAAACGTCCTACGAGAAGCTTGCTGAATTTGATCTAGATGCACATCATCATGAACCAACTCCAGTTCAGTATTACAACTCAATTGAACCAAGCATTTTCATGGACAACGTTACGAAGTTTATGAAAGATCATGGTCAAGTTGAATTGCTGAAAGGAACTTCTTTTGAACCTAAAATGATTCACGACGATTCAAGTCATGGTGAAATGAATCATAGTGATATGAATCATGACGAGTCTCAAGACTCATCGCATGATATGCATACGGAGGTTGAAAAATAATGTCTGCACTCTTAGGCAAACTATCGTGGGACGCTCTTCCGTACGACCCGATCGTTATTGGCACATTGTGTGTCGTTGCGATCGTGGGTTGTGTACTCGCTTTCCTACTTATCAAGCACAAATTACTCGGCGTACTCTGGAGTGATTGGTTGACATCTGTTGACCATAAAAAACTGGGTATCATGTATATCGTTCTAGCGTTAGTAATGCTAATCCGTGGTTTTGCGGATGCCATTATGATGCGTTTGCAGCTTGCGCTAGCAACGAACGGTGACCCTGGCTATTTACCTCCGGATCATTACGACCAAGTCTTTACAGCTCACGGTGTTATTATGATCATCTTTATGGCTATGCCATTTATGATTGGTCTAATGAACATTGTTGTGCCACTACAGATTGGTGCTCGTGATGTTGCCTTCCCGTTCCTAAACAACCTTAGCTTCTGGCTAGCGGTGTCTGGAGCGATCTTGATTAACATCTCTTTGGGACTTGGCGAATTTGCTAAAACAGGTTGGGTGGCTTATCCGCCGCTGTCTGGTTTGCAGTATAGTCCAAGTGTCGGGGTCGATTATTACATCTGGGCACTGCAGATATCCGGTATCGGTACGACATTAACAGCAGTTAACTTCTTGGCTACTGTTTTCAAAATGCGTGCACCTGGTATGAAATTGATGGACATGCCGATCTTTACTTGGACCTGTACTTGGGCCAATATTTTGATCGCAGCATCGTTCCCAATTTTGACAGCTGTATTGGCCATGTTGACACTTGACCGTTACCTAGACTTCCACTTCTTCACGAATGATGGTGGCGGTAACTCAATGATGTATATCAACTTGTTCTGGGCATGGGGTCACCCTGAGGTGTACATTCTTGTACTTCCAGCATTTGGTATCTTCTCTGAGATCGTTTCTACCTTTACTGGTAAACGTTTGTTCGGTTACAAATCCATGGTTTGGGCAACGGCGTCGATTTCCATTCTTGGCTTTATCGTATGGTTGCATCACTTCTTTACCATGGGTTCCAGCGCAAATGTTAACGCTTTCTTTGGCGTAATGACGATGATCATCGCGGTACCAACGGGTGTGAAACTGTTTAACTGGTTGTTCACTATGTACCGTGGTCGCCTTCGTGTGACGGTTCCGGTGCTATGGACGCTTGGTTTTATGGTGACGTTCACTATCGGTGGTATGACAGGTGTTCTACTTGCTGTACCAGGTGCTGACTATGTATTGCATAACAGCTTGTTCTTGATTGCCCATTTCCATAACACCATCATTGGTGGTGCGGTATTTGGTTATCTTGCTGGTTTTGCTTTCTGGTTCCCTAAAGCGATGGGCTTTCACCTTAACGTTAAGTTGGGTAAAGCGGCGTTCTGGTGTTGGTTAGTCGGTTTCTTCTTAGCCTTTATGCCATTGTACGTGTTGGGCTTCTTGGGTATGACACGCCGCCTAAATCACACGGATAATCCTGATTGGAACATCTGGTTATATATTGCATTGGTTGGCGCATTTGTTATTTTGGCCGGCATTATTTGTCAGTTACTACAATTGTATGTCAGCTTCCGAGATCGTGCGCAAAACATGGACACTACTGGTGACCCATGGAATGGCCACACTCTTGAATGGTCTACATCTTCTCCACCGCAGTACTATAATTTTGCAGAAGTGCCTGTCGTGTCTGACATCGACGCTTTCACTGATATGAAAGAGAAAGGCCAAGCTTATGTTCGTAAAGAAACCTATGCTCCAATCCACATGCCTAAAAACACTAAGGCTGGGATTATCATTGGTGCTCTTATTACGGCGTTTGGTTTTGCAATGATTTGGCATATTTGGTGGTTGGCAATTGTTGGCTTAGTAGGTTCTATCGTGACCTTTATTGCTCGTGCCTACACAACAGATGTTGATTACTATGTTCAGCCTGATGAAATCGCTCGGATCGAAAATGAGCACCTAGATAACGTGGCTAAGGGGTAATCATGAGTACTACACATATGAATACGCACGACGCTCACGAAGCTGATGCGCATCACGACGAGCACCACGATACTGGTGGAAATACGGTATTTGGGTTCTGGATTTACCTAATGACGGATTGCTTGTTATTCGCATCCGTCTTCGCTACCTACGCTGTGCTCTTTATGAACACAGCTGGTGGTGTGTCTGGTAAAGAGATTTTTGAATTAGACTTCGTATTGGTTGAAACCGCCGCGCTACTTGTTTCAAGTATCACTTACGGTTTTGCAATGATCTGCGCGCACAGTAAAAACAAAAAAGGCACCCTATCTTGGTTGGCTGTTACGTTTTTATTGGGCGCTGTGTTCATTGCGATGGAAATCTATGAATTCCATCACCTAATCGTTAACGGTAACGGTCCGCAAGAAAGTGCGTTCTTGTCAGCTTTCTTTACCCTAGTGGGTACTCATGGCTTACACGTAACCGCTGGTTTGATTTGGATGTTTATCATGATGATTGAAGTCATGAAAACGGGTCTTACTGGGCGTGCTTTGACTCGCCTTAGTTGCCTAAGTTTATTCTGGCACTTTTTGGATGTTGTCTGGATTTGTGTTTTCACCGTTGTTTATCTGATGGGGGCGATCTAATGAGCGATCATTCTTCTGAAGCAAATTTACACGGTAGCGTTAAGTCCTACCTAACCGGTTTTGTATTGTCTGTTATTTTAACAGGCATTCCATTCTGGATGGTAATGACGGAAGCGTTTGATAAAGGTCCAACATATATCACTATTGTGTTATTAGCAGTTGTGCAGATTTTTGTTCACTTGAAGTATTTCCTTCACTTGAACTTCTCTGACCAAGGCAAGCTGGATACTTATTCATTCATTTTTTCTGCAGTGATTATTGTGATGGTTGTCGCGTTATCCGTATGGATTATCTACGCCTCCAACGCAATGATGATGTAAGCAGAATTATTTGATGAATATGCGGACTTCTTTCATTTTAAATAATGCGCGTCCGATGGGAGCTTATAATGATGTTTAAGCGTTATCTTCAGGTAACTAAACCAGGCATCATTATGGGCAACCTCATCTCTGTTGCGGGGGGCTTTTTTCTAGCCTCTCGTGGCGAGATTGACTGGATTCTTATGCTAGCGACTGTGATTGGCTTGTCGTTGGTGGTTGCTTCTGGCTGTGTCATTAACAACTTTGTCGATAGAGATATTGATGCCAAAATGCAGCGTACACGTAACCGTGTGACGGTAAACGGAGAAATGTCAGGCAAAGCCGCTTTTTTCCATGGTGTTGTATTAGGTATTGTTGGTTTTGGTTTACTCGCATTTTTCACTAATTGGGTCGCCGTCGCTTTTGCGGTATTCGGTTATGTGGTTTATGTTGGTTTTTACACACTTTACTTTAAGCGCAAGTCCGTTTATGGGACTTTTGTTGGTAGCTTATCTGGCGCTGTGCCTCCTGTTGTAGGTTATTGTGCCGCAGCGGGTCAGTTTGATGCTGGTGCTGCGATATTGCTGGCAATGTTTTGCATTTGGCAAATGCCACATTCTTACGCTATCGCTATTTTTCGCTACAAAGATTACGAAGCGGCGGGCATTCCTGTATTGCCTGTTTCTCAAGGTATAGCGAAAGCTAAACGACATATCATTTTTCACATTGCCCTCTTTGCGATAGTAGCAGCGCTTTTACCGCTGACGGGTTATGTTGGAATTGGCTTTATGGTCGTTGCTTTGGCAACCAGCCTTTGGTGGCTTGCCATGGCGTTACGAGGGTATCGTCCAGGTATTGATGTAAATGGTTGGGCACGACAAGTGTTTTTCTTTTCTATCATTACTGTCACGGCACTTAGCGTGACGATGGCGCTAGATTTTAACGAAGTGTCACCGAATTTACTGGTGTTTGCAGCACATTAAGCCACACACAAAAACGAGCTTCTTGGCTCGTTTTTTATTTCCACTAATTTCCCCCCGCCTTGTTAACTTCCTATTTTGTCAATTATTCGTTATTTTGAATGCTTGCTCGTTGAATCTCATTTTTAAAAATAACGTTTTATCCTATAGTCGTTATCGTTTGAAATAGAACGTTGGTTTGACGTCCACAATCAAAAAGGATGATGTGAATGAAAACGCTTTTAACTTTATTGGCGCCGGTAATAATGCTCTGCTTGCTCGCTTCTAACGCAGCGTATGCCGATGCGGTGCATTGCAAAGCGTTATTAACCAAAGCGCCAGAAAACGTTCAGATTACGGCCGTCATGCAGAGGCCAGATAAAGAGGTAAGAAGCCCTTATTGTTTGGTCACAGGAATTATGGCTCAACGAATAGGGGTTGATAGTAAATTATATTCCATACAATTTGAGTTGCGACTGCCCAATTTTTGGCAAGGCCGTTTTGCTTATCAGTTTAATGGCGGAAATGATGGCGAAGTGAAGCCAGCATTAGGGTCTGTTACGGGGCTTCTCGGTTCACAATATGCGATTAACCAAGGCTTTGCAGTTGTTTCTAGTAATGGTGGGCACGACGCTAGGGCTAACCCTGAAGCTGGCCTTGCTGGCGGTGCCGTGTTTGGTCATGACCCAGAAGCACGTCGTGATTACGGTTACGGCGCTGTTCAAAAATTAAATCCCGTCGCTCGTTCTTTGGTTGAAAGCTACTACCAAGCTCCGATCAAATACTCTTACGGCATCGGTCAGTCCAATGGTGGCCGTATAGCGATGGTCGCTGCGTCTCGTTTCCCTGATATGTTTGATGGCCTATTGGTCGGGTATCCTGGTTTTAATTTACCCAAGGCCGCGCTGCAACATGCTTGGGATATTCAGGCTTTACATCGAGTCAGCGACGATATTAGTCAAGCGTTAACCACGCGAGACTTAGATGTATTTGCGAAAAACATTCTTGATCAATGTGACGCACTAGATGGCATCAATGACGATATGATTTTTGCTACAGAAGCTTGTCAAAATGTCTTTCAGCCAAAAGCCTTGGTTTGCACCAGTAATTTTGATCGAGACTGTTTATCACTCAATAAAGTCGCCGCTTTGATTCGCATGCACAAAGGACCACACAACTCAAAAAACCAAGCGTTGTACACCAGTTGGGACTACGACGCGGGTATTCGTTCTAAAAATTGGCGCATGTGGAAAGTAGAAAGCACGATATCCGCTTGGAGCAATAAGCCAATTGGCGTCGTGATGGGCGCCGCTTCTCTAGCACACATATTCACCACGCCTTTTACTAATGTCGTTGGCGACGTGTATTCGCTTGAAAAGTATTTATTGGCGTTTGATTTTGACAAAGATGCGCCCAAAATTTATGGGACGAATAATCAATTTAAAGAATCGGCGATGTCGATCATGACCCCGCCTGATGCCGTAAAACCAACACTAACTGAGTTCAAACGGTTGGGCGGAAAAATGATGATTTTCCACGGTAACAGCGATCCGGTTTTTTCAGTGAAAGACACCATGCGCTGGTATGATTTCTTGAATTTCGCTTTAGAAGGTCGAGCCCCTGAGTTTGTGCGCTTGTATCGAGTTCCCGGTATGCCTCATGGTCAGGGCGGGCCGTCGGCGGATCAATTCGATATGCTTCAGCCATTAGTTTCATGGGTAGAAAGGAAAAAAACTCCTCAGGAAGTGATGGCGACCACTCGCTCTGAAAATCCAGAAATTACCGCTCGCATGGCTGGTATGACACGCCCTTTGTGTCCTTACCCATCTTACGCCAAGTATAAAAAAGGCGATCTTCTTAAAGCGAGTTCTTTCCAATGCGTTGTCACCAAATAAGGTGAGGCCTTGTTAGGTTAGCGACCGCCACCCACGTCAATAAAACCACCCGTGGTGTAGCTGGCCTTGTCGCTGAGTAACCAGAGGATTGCTTCAGCGACTTCTTCTGGTTGCCCACCCCGTTGTAATGGTAGATTGGGGCCGATGCGATCAACGCGTCCTGCTTCGCCGCCGTCGGCGTGCATATCGGTGTAAATCAAACCGGGTCGAACGACGTTTACGCGAATGCCATCATTTGCGACCTCCAATGCAAAACCTTTAGAGAAAGAGTCTACCGCCCCTTTGCTTGCGGCATAATCCACATACTCATTTGGAGAACCGTATACAGAAGCAAGAGATGAAACGTTAACAATGCTGCCGCCCGAGCCGTTTTGGCTGATTGCCATGTGCTTAAAGGCCGCTTGGCTGCACAGCATCGTCCCGAAGACATTGGTTTCAAAAATTCGTTTCCAGCGGCTCAGATCCGTTTGAGAAAACGACATTTGAGTTTCTAAAATACCCGCGTTGTTCACGAGAGCGCTGATGGGGCCCCAATGAGTATGAATGTGATCGAATAACTCGGTGACTTGTTCCGCATCACTTATGTCGGCTTGAATGCAATGCGCTAAGCCGCCAAAGGCGAGAATATCGGCGACGACTTGCTCTGCCGACGTTGCGCTCTTTCTATAATTAATAATGACTCGATAACCTTGTTGGGCTGCCAACTTAGCGGTTGCAGCCCCAATGCCTCTCCCTCCGCCAGTGATCAGCAAAATAGGCTTGTTCATATCATTCTCCCTGTATTTTTACCGACGATGGTTTAACAATAACCTGCTTCATTGAGCAAAACCAGATGACAAATTGTTACGAGGTTGTTGTTCGCTCTCATGGGAAACGCTTTAAGCTTTAAGGCATTTTTTGTGTCTTTGTCGATCAATGTAGACATAAGCTAGTACTGTCTAGAGGCACACGTTATCATGCGCACTTATCTATTATCTTGGTTTTGTCTGGAGGCTGGCATGAGCTCATTAGATCGACACTTTATTTTGGGCTATGGAAGCCTAATCAATGGCGAAAGTCGTGCAATGACGGGTGAAACGGGGAATGTTTGGCCAGTTAAATTGCAGGGTTTTGAACGCCATTGGTCGGTGATGTCAGTCGATTATGGTATGAGCTCGGTTGCGGTTATTGAAGCACCGGAAAAAGCCTGCAATGGCGTATTAGTCGAAGTACCATACGATCAATTTCCTTTGTTTGATGAACGAGAAAAAGGCTATCAGCGAGTCATGCTTAAAGCTGAACAGTTAATAGCGTATCAAGATGATCCTTTACCAGAAGGCACGTATTGGGTTTATCATACTAGGGATGTGGTTGAGCCTCATCATCATTGCCCCATTGCGTTGAGCTATCTTGATGTTATTTTGTCTGGCTGCTTAGAATATGGCGATGCGTTCACACAAGATTTTCTGACGTTAACCAAAGGCTGGACATCGCCTCTGCTGAATGACCGAAAAGCACCCCGTTATCCTAGAGTGCAACCAGACCTTGCTACAGAACGTTTGAATATATTATTAGCGCCTGTAACCACCCTTACTATTAAAGAGCTATCCGTAACTTATGAATCTTAACTCGACGAGCCAATTACTGGCACGCAACGAAGACGAACTGTCTGGCAAAATTTTATTTGCCAATCCAGAAGACATTTATCCTCTGAATTTAAGCAAACAAGCCGATGTGTATGCTTGGTGCCAATCAAAAACCATTTATGATGCTTTGTCGCGAGTCGGTTTTGCGGAAGAGAAACTGTCGTTGTCCGCACAATGGTCTGTCGACAATGGCGGTGACTTTGATCACATTGTGATTTATCAGTCAAAAGCCAAAGAATTATTAGACTACTTACTAGCCGCAGTATTGCCTCTTTTAAAAGAAGGCGGTCGAGTATGGTTAGTGGGAGACAATAAAAGCGGCGTAAAATCTTCTATGAAGCGTCTAGAAGTCGGTTTGGACGAAGTAGGTAAGCATGATGGCGCTAAGCACTGTTTACTTTACAGCGGCTTCAAGCGACGTCCTGCTAAACCTTTTGTGTTCGAAGACTGGATTGTGACGTGGAAACAAGACGTGGCAGGACAAAGTGTGACGCTATGCAGTTTGCCGGGCGTGTTTGGTCACGGTAAATTAGACAAAGGCACTGAGCTTTTCTTGAACCAACTGAACCAGCATCGCTTTATTAGTGACGTAGCCAACGCTCGCATACTCGACTTTGGTTGTGGCGACGGTATTCTTTCTCTTTGGCTACACAATAAAACAGGCGCACACATTACCGCACTGGATGACAGCGCATTGGCGTTAAAGGCAACGGAATTAACTTTTGCGGCAAACCAACTAAGTGATGCGGTTACCTTGGTTGCTTCGAATGGTTTGTCAGAAGTAAAAGGCCGCTTCAATTATGTCGTCTCAAATCCGCCTTTTCACAAGGGTGTAAATACCGACTACAGCATTGCGGAAAGCTTTTTCATGACGATCAAACAGCACTTAACATTGAACGGTGAATTGTTTGTTGTGGCGAATGACTTCTTACGCTATCCGCCGATGTTAGACGCCGCGTTGGGTTCTCATACTCGTCTTTTCCGAGACAAAGGCTACGCGATTTATCAAGGCCGACAACCAAAAAAACGCTAGGACCTAAGCTTCTGACTTAACAAAAAAACGCGCAATCTTCACAGAGTGCGCGTTTTTTGTTTATCTATTGCTGTATATTTTAATGTAACTGATCTGGCGTCACGACTAACCAGTTTTTATCTGCTGTAACTGGCTGACCTAGAGCGGATTGCTGCTTAGCGGCATCATCCCACCACGCTTCCATCTGCTTCATGTATTTCGCTTTGCGGTTGACCCAAATACGCATGCCGCCTTTATCGGTATCTGTACCGTTGAACAACATGTAACCATCGGAAAGAGGAGAATCTCCCGCCACTAATACTGGTTTTTTCCACTGATCAATCCACCCAAGAATCGAACCAAGTTTGCCTTCGTACCATGTCATAGGGTTCATCAAGAAGGAGGTTAGTTGTAAATCAAGGTTCTTTTCTTGATCATACGTCCCCTTCTTGATTTGCAGTCTTGACGTGGTTAAATCGCCTGTTTTCATGTCTTTTAACAGCATGTTTACACCAATAACATTTTCTGGTTTTACGTTATAGCCGTATTGAGGGTCGCTGGCGATCATCCGTACGATTTCTTCGCTCGCCGCCGTCATCACATAAACTTCAATGCCATTTTCTTGAAGGCGGCTATAAAGCTCCGTCATACCGGTAAAGACTTTAGGTGTATTTACGCTGCTTTTTACGACCTTGTCACCATCGTAATAGGTGATTGGAACGGGTTTATTGTAAGCCATCACTTCATCTACATAACCTTTGAGTTCTTTTAAGGTGAATCCAGCGAAGATTTGAGCGACCCACGGGTAGCAGACTAAATTATCAATCTCACAGAGACGATAGTAATAGCTGTTTAGGCTTTCTTTGTAATCAGCGGTGTCTTTGAATGGAATCAACTTTAACGATGCGTCCATCGATTCTCGGGTTAACAAACCTTTCATTTCCAAATAGGGTAATAGAGATTCTTCTATATCGTACTGGTAGCTAGTGTTATCCATATCGAATACAGCATAAGCACCAGTATTCGCATTTTTCTCGATCATTGTATTGAGTTCTTCAGCAACGCTTTCGGGCCAGTGAGTGAGCTCGGTTGCGTAGATAGATACACTGCATAACATGAGAGAGGTACAGAGAATGGATTGGAATTTCATAAGGCTTCCTTATTTAATGAGTGATAAGGGTAACGTTTATAGGAACTCAACACCAATATCAAAACCGACACATTCTTGCTCACTAAATAGGATAGAGATGAGAAAACTAGTGGCTATTTAGATGGTTAACGTTCAGTAAAGACCAATTTAGCGGCCAATAAAGCGAAACTCGCGGCAAAGGCTCGTTGTAGATATTTTGCCACGTTAGAGGAGCCGATTAAGTACTGGCGCGCTTTGCTAGCAAGTACCCCGTAGAGAATAAAAACCACGAGAGTCATCCCCATAAAAATACCGCCAAGTAGCAGCATTTGGCCAACAGTAGAGCCAATATTGGTCACAATAAACTGAGGTAAAAACGCTAAGAAAAAGAGAGTAAGTTTTGGGTTTAATACATTGATCAAACAGCCTTTCAGCGCGACTTGAAATAGATTGATGTTTTGCGCTTCTTTATTTCCTAATGTTAAGCCGTCTGTTTCAGTCCACATACACCACGCTAGATAGAGCAGATAAGCTACGCCAGCAAACTTCACGACCTGAAACGCCAACGCGCTGGTATTAAGAATTACGGCTAAGCCAAAAATGCTTGCTAACATGGAAGGCACAATGCCTAAAGTACAGCCAAAAGCCGCCGCAAACGAGGCTCGCACTCCCTGAAAAAGCCCTGTTGAGAGGGTGTAAATCACGCCAGTGCCAGGGATCAGAACTAGAATAAGAGAAGTGATTAAAAACTCTGTACTTACCATGAGCTATTCCTTTATTTGTGGACGTTAGGCTGTATTTTTTATTGTGGACTATTTATTCTGGACTAATGGTAGCTCAAAATACGGTGGTTTTTTCAAATAATGAATAGGGCGCTTTTCTCAACTCTGTTAAAGTGACAGGTATGAATCTCACAGCCCATTATGTTGATGGCGCTGACACCCTAACACTAGGAATTTACTGTGAACAATAACGATATCTTGCGCCGTCTTCGCTACACTTTTGATCTTAAAGAACTGTCCATTGTAGACATTTTTGCCTCTGCCGATGGTGTTGCCACACAAGAACAAGTGGTTAGCTGGTTGAAGAAAGACGACGACGCAGGCTTTGTTGATATGATCGACTTAGAGATGGCGACGTTTCTAAATGGCTTTATTAACACTAAGCGTGGTAAACGTGAAGGACCACAACCTGAACCTGAAAAGCGTCTAACCAACAATACTATTTTCATGAAACTGCGTATCGCTTTGAACCTGCAAGCAGAAGAAATTTTAGACATCATGCAACTGGCAGAATTTAACCTTAGCAAGCATGAACTGAGCTCTTTTTTCCGCAAGCCAGACAACCGTCATTACTGCGAATGCAAAGACCAAATTTTGCGTAATTTCTTGATGGGGTTGCAAAAACAGTTCCGAGCTTAAATAAGCGTTTTTAAAAGCAAAAAACCGCTCGTGGTTTTTTGCTTATTTCCACTGCCTTCCCTGTCCTCTCTGCGTTTGCGTTTGCTTTTCTTCAAGCCCTCTCTTTTTTTATACTCTTTTCACTCAATGGACAAAGATTGCACTATGTGGCTATTTCATTGAACGGCTCTTTGCGATATTGGCTTCTCATAATAAATATAAATGATAAAAACAGAGTGGTATCAAGATGCTAATGAAAAATAAAATTGCGCAAGCCGTTATCGTTGCAAGCCTTTCCTCTCAAGGGTTTGCTCTAGAATTAGGTGATTTTAATGGCACTCAATTTAGCGTAGGAGGCTATCTTAAGTCCGAAGGCGTTTTTAATAACCCGGATGAAGGAAGCAGCACTTTTGAAGGAAGTGCCAGTCAGTCTCGTTTGAACTTCACAACCAGCCGCACAGAAGGTGACCACAGTCTAAAAGGGTTTATAGAAGGTGACTTTAGAGGTACTTCTTCTGTGTTTCGTTTGCGTCACGCCACGATTACGGTCGATAACTTAACCATCGGTCAAACATGGACAGGGCAGTTTTTTGCCAATGCACCTTTTGATACAGAAATGATTAATTTCTACGGAACAGGTATTGGTACTGTCTCAGGAAACGGTGCGGTAGTAAGGCCAGATCTTGTTGTGCATTATGCAAAAGACGGCATGCGCTTAACGATGCAAGATCCAGTTTATAGCAATGCAAGCACCCCTGATCTAGTCGCGGGTTATACACATCGAACGGCAGAAGGTCATGCGTTTAACGTCACTGCCACTGGTCGTGATGTCGACACAACGCCTTCCGTGACGACAGACAGTGAGTCTAAATTTGGGACGACGTTGTCCTTAGCGACTAAGCTGAAGTTTGGTGATACAAGCGTATCGTTAAGCGGATTTTCCGGTAAAGGTGCAGCAATATACGCAGGCTGGGGCTACAACGGCGCAGCTGGAACCGCCGGATCTTCGGAATTAGACGGTAATGGCGATCTATTAACGGTGAGTGGGTTTTCTGCGGGCATTGGTCATAAGGTAAGCGACAAACTGCGAGTGAACCTGCGTTATGGTCAGGTCACGACCGATGCCTCAAGCCTTGCGGATGACACGCTTAAAATCACAACCGCAAACATGATTTACGCCTATGTTCCTGGGCTTGAGTTTGGTCTAGAGCTACGAGATCAAAGTGCAGCCAGTAATGGTGCACCGAGCGGCAATATAGCAACGCGTCCTGCTGGACAGCAAGTTGAAGTCATGGCGATGTACAAGTTTTAATAAAGAGCACTGACAAGAACACACTGGGCTTTACCCTTTTGCCCAGTTTGTTCTTTTTAGAACCGAATTAAGGTGCAAAATCCCGCAGCGTTTGCGAAGGCAGCTCCCCAATTTGTTCACGGTATTGAGCCGAGAATCTTCCCAAGTTAGTAAAGCCATATTTTAATGCCACTTGCGTCACGTTTCTAATGTGTTCGTTGTTCTTTAATTCGGAATAGGCGCTTTCCAATTTGAGGCGGCGCACATAAACAGAAGGCGTTAGGCCTGCTTCTTTTTCAAAAAGGTTATACAGAGACTTGCGGCTTATTTGGCATACATTGGCTAATTCATCGATCGTGATGTCGGCGGTAATATTATCCAGTACATAATTCCGCAAGCGTCCTATATGGCGATGCACCGACAAAGCCGCAAGAGAAGACTGGTTAAAATTGTTGTTGAACATAGTCAAAATGGCACTATTGAACAGCCTGCAGTAATAGACCAAGGCTCGATCATACAGTGTGCTTTTATCCTGCTGTAACATGTCATTTAGTAAATTAAACAACGGCCCCGTCATTGGGAATACGTTTGTTTTATGCTCGAATTGAATCGGTTCTTTGGTCGAAATATAGCCAAATTTTCGTGCGGTTTGGTGCAAAAAGTCGGTTGGTATTTTGACGATGAGTTTCCGACAGTCTTTGGTGTTATGTGATTCAAATCGAGTGCCGGGCATCACTAAAATGGAGTCGCCTGTTTTTAATGTGCGTTCTTCGTTATTGGATTTACCGATACTCTGACCTGCGAGAATGATGTGTAGGTAGTAGGCATTCGTGCCTTTAGACGCGCGAATCGTGGTGACGGCGCCTGCTTCGTATTCCAAAATAGAAAGCGGTCCGAATTCTTTAAATCTTAACTTTGCAAGCTGCTTCAGAGGCGTACTCTGAATGAAACGATACTCTCCAAATCCCTTGTCCAGTAACACTTTCGTGAGCGTTTGCGAAGAAGCTTCTGCGACCTGAAGGTCGTAGATAGAAAAATCAAACTTCATACTGACACCAATGCATTCATTATTTTTATAAGTTAGCAATCTGAGCAAAGCGTTGAATGGCTTTTCTCAGAGTATAAAGTGTAATGCTTGGGGTGGGGACTTAGTCATCCAATTTAGTGCTGTAGATATCAATTATTGGTATAGTAAACAATATAAATTTATGATGTCTTTGTATTGGCAATAAGGCATACATATAATTTAGCCATAAAAAAACGCCCTTTCGGGCGTTAAAAATTCACTGGGAGTGAATGTCCTTTTCGTGCCGCTGTTGGTTAAGCAGCGCCTTCCACTAAGCTTTCAATACGATTTTCTTCTACCGCATGGCAGGCAATCAAGTGGCCTTGTTCTTGACTTTCATCGCTGTCTAATCTCAATACTGGTGTTTCACTGCTGCAGCGGTCGTTTGCATAACTGCAACGTCCGTGAAAAGCACAGCCAGATGGCGGATTCAGCGGCGAAGGCAATTCGCCTTCCAGCTTGATACGGGTACGGCGTTTTTCTGGCGAAAGCTGCGGCGTGCTAGACAACAATGCCAAGGTATAAGGGTGTTTTGGGTTCTCGAACAGTTGTGCACACGAACCTTGTTCAACCACTTTTCCTAGATACATTACCATCACGTCATCGGCGATGTGTTCCACCACAGACAAGTCGTGGGAGATGAACACATAGCTCAAACCAAACTCTTCCTGCAGATCCATCATTAAGTTCAATACTTGCGCTTGAACCGATACGTCAAGCGCTGACACAGGTTCGTCTGCGACGATGACGTTTGGGTCGAGCATAAGGCCGCGAGCGATGGCAATACGCTGACGTTGTCCACCAGAGAACATATGCGGGTAGCGGTCGTAATGTTCTGTCTTTAGACCCACTTTCGCCATGATAGCGAGAGCTTTCTTTTTGCGTTCAGCTTTAGAAAGCGTGGTATTGATTACCAAAGGTTCTTCTAAAATAGAGCCGATTTTCTTACGTGGATTCAATGAGCCATAAGGGTTTTGGAAGATGATTTGGATCTTCTGACGTAACTTCGCTTGAGCGTCTGCGCTCAAAGTTAGTAAGTCTTCACCTAGGTGAGCCAAGCTACCACTAGTCGGTGTTTCAATCATGGTGAGCATGCGACCAAGGGTGGATTTACCACAGCCAGATTCGCCTACTACTGCAAGGGTTTTGCCTTTTTCAAGATTGAAACTAATACCATCGACGGCTTTCACTACTGCGTTTGGCTTGAAGAGGCCTTGTTTTACCTGATAATGCTGCTTTAGGTTTTCCGCTTTTAAAATTAATTGCTTATCTAATGTATTGTCGAATGAATTGTCGGGTTGGTTCATGTGGATGGTCTCCCTTCACTGTCCAATGGCGTGTGGCACTTCACTTGGCGATCAAGGTCGCCTTGGTTCGCAGGTTCAACCTTGCGGCAATGGTCTGTCGCGTAAGGGCAGCGAGGGCTTAACAAACAACCCAAAGGACGATCGTATTGACCCGGCACCACGCCTGGTAAGGCTTCAAGTCGTGCTTTACCCGCTGCCGATTCTGGTAGCGATGCAAGTAAGGCTTGCGTGTATGGGTGCTTTGGTGTGCTGAATACTTCTGACGCAGGGCCAGATTCAACGATTTGACCAGCGTACATAACAATCACGCGATGAGCGACTTCGGCGACTAAGGCCAAATCGTGAGTAATTAACACCAAACCCATTTGCTTTTGACGTTGTAAATCAATCAACAAGTCGATGATCTGCGCTTGAATGGTTACGTCAAGCGCCGTTGTCGGCTCGTCAGCGATCAATAGACGTGGATTACAGCCAATGGCCATGGCAATCATCACTCGTTGGCTCATACCGCCTGAGAGCTGATGTGGGTAGTTGTCTAAACGTGACTCTGGCGCTGGGATCCCCACTTGAATTAATAGTTCTATGGCGCGCGCTTTCAGTTCTTTTTTGCTACCGCCTTGATGGGTTTTCAAGGCTTCAATAATCTGATAACCCACGGTAAAACAAGGGTTAAGGCTGGTCATCGGATCTTGGAAGATCATCGCAATGTCAGAGCCGGTGAGCTTACGACGTTGCTTTTCTGGCATGGCTTGAAGGTCTTGACCCTCAAAGGTCAGTTGATCGGCGCTGACTTTACCGGGAAAATCGATTAAGCCCATGATAGACAAAGAACTCACACTTTTGCCTGAGCCCGATTCCCCAACGATGCCGAGAACTTCCCCTTCTTCGACCTTGTAACTGATGTTATCCACGGCGCGAAAATTGCCGAAGGTAACGCTTAAATTTTCCAACTGTAACAGTGACATAAAAACCTCTCTTACTGTTTCAACTTGGGATCAAGGGCATCACGTAAGCCATCGCCCATGAGGTTAAACGCCAATACGGTGATCAAAATCATCAAACCGGGGAAAGTAACTACCCACCACGCGCGCTGTACGAACTGCAACGCATTGGCCAACATAGATCCCCACTCTGGGGTGGGTGGCTGCGCGCCAAGACCCAGAAAGCCCAACGCCGCCATATCAAGAATCGCACTAGAAAAGCCAAGAGTGGCTTGCACGATAAGTGGCGCTAAACAGTTTGGTAAAATACAAACAAACATCAAACGCAATGGACTGGCGCCGATCACGCGAGACGATGTCACGTAATCACGAGACATTTCCGACATAGTGGCAGCACGAGTCAAACGCACATAATGCGGCAGCGAGACAATGGAAATGGCGAGCGCAGCGTTGACGATGCTTGGCCCTAAAATCGCCACAATGGCAATGGCCAAAAGCAAGCTTGGCATCGCCAACATGATGTCGACGATGCGCATAATTGCAGTGTCGATCATGCCTTTGAAATACCCAGCCACAAGACCAAGTAAAATTCCTATTACCAAAGACGCGGTAACGGCCACGATGCCAACAGCAATGGAAAGACGAGAACCATAGATCAAACGCGATAAAATATCGCGACCTACGTCATCGGTTCCCAATACAAAAGACCAGTTTCCGCCTTCTAACCACGCTGGTGGTAACAAAAGCGCATCGCGGTACTGATCGGATGGTGAATGTGGTGCCACAAAGTTGGCAAAAATGGCCATGAAGAAAATCAATGCGATAACAATAAGGCCTGCGACTGCGCCTTTGTTGGTGCGAAAATAATGCCAGAACTCTTGAAATGGCGTCATGGGCACTGGCGCAGTGACGACGCCGCTGTCCGTTGACGTTTTTATAGAAGTTGTCATAACGTCTCCTTATCGGCTGTGTCGAATACGTGGATTTACAATGCCGTAAGTAATATCTACTAAGAGATTCACGACAATGATGATACAAGCGACAATCAAAATACCGCCTTGTACAACGGGGTAATCACGACGTCCGATCGATTCGATTAACCATTTACCAATGCCCGGCCAAGCGAACACGGTTTCGGTCAAAATCGCCCCAGACAGCAAAATGCCGACCTGCAAACCGATCACGGTAATGACAGGAATCAAGGCGTTGCGCAGCGCATGAATCACGATGACTCGCCAAGGGGCAATGCCTTTCGCACGAGCCGTTCGAATGTAGTCTTCGCTTAGCACTTCCAACATAGAAGAACGCGTCATACGAGCGATTACAGCCATAGGAATCGTGCCGAGGACGATACTGGGCAAAATGAGATGTGAAACAGCCGAAGTAAACGCGCCAGCTTCATCAGATAATAATGAGTCAATCAGCATAAAGCCGGTGACATCCTCAATCCAATAGGTAACGTCGATCCGCCCGGAGACGGGCGTCCAACCTAGGTTGACGGAAAACACCAGCATTAATAACAGTGCCCACCAGAATATGGGCATCGAGTATCCAGTGAGAGAAAAGGTCATCACCGAGTGATCAATAATGGTTCCGCGTTTAACCGCCGCAAAAATACCGGCGGGTAAACCAATAAAAATAGCAAAGATAGCGGCACAAGTTGCCAATTCTATGGTGGCGGGAAATAGAGTGAGGAACTCTTTCATCACGGGTTCTCGGGTGATTAGAGAGTTGCCTAAGTCACCTTGTAAAACACCGGTTACGTAATGAAAGTATTGAACATACAACGGCTGATCAAAGCCTAATTGGGCACTAAGTTCGGCATGGCGCTCTGCGCTCACACCGCGTTCTCCGGCCATCACTTCGATGGGGTCTCCGGGAATTAAGCGAATAAGGGTAAAAGTCAGCAAGGTTATTCCGATGAAAGTTGGAAGAACGAGGCTTAAGCGACGAAAAATAAATTGGAACATAAAGGACGGGCTCTCTTGCGATGTTATGTGATCGAGCAAGGTGCTCGGTCAACAAAACACCTACTCGCGTCCCAGCGAGTAGGTGTTTTGTAGTCCGAAGGACTTATTTCTAAACGTCTATTATTTGCTTACGTTGTAGAAGTAGTGACCACCAAGTGGATCGATTTTGTAGCCTTTCACTTCTTTACGAATTGGCTCGTACACAACAGAGTGAGCAATCGTTACCCAAGGCGCTTCACGTTTGAAGACAACCTGAGATTCTTCGTACAGTGTCGTACGCTCAGCTTTGTTTGGTGTTTGTTTTGCTTTCAGCAACAGGTTGTTGAATTCTTCGTTACACCACTGTGCACGGTTAGATCCGCCAACGCCGTCACAACCTAGCAATACGTATAGGAAGTTATCTGGGTCACCATTATCACCAGTCCAACCTAGCAATACCGTATCGTGCTCACCTTTCTTAGAACGGTTTAGGTATTCACCCCATTCGTAAGAAATAATTTCGGCTTTCACGCCCACTTTAGACCAGTCTTCTTGCATGATTTCAGCCATACGACGGGCATTTGGGTTGTATGGACGTTGTACTGGCATTGCCCAAATATTGGTTGAGAAACCATCTGGGTAGCCTGCTTCAGCTAATAGTTTTTTCGCTTTCACTGGATCGTATGGGTAATCCACAACTTTCTTGTTATAAGACCACATGGTTGGCGGAATTGGGTTCTTAGCCGCTTTACCTGCGCCTTGGAAAACCGCATCAATAATCGCGTTCTTATTTGTTGCATAGTTTAGAGCTTGGCGAACACGAATATCAGTAAAAGGTTTTTTCTGAGTGTTAAACGCTAAATAACCTACGTTCAAACCTTCTTGGCTCATTAAGTTGATGCTTGGATCAGATTCCATCTGTTTAAGGTCAGCTGGATTCGGGTAAGGCATCACATCACATTCGCCTGCTTTCAATTTCGCATAACGAACAGAAGCGTCTGGAGTGATAGAGAAAACAAGACGGTCGATTTTCGCTTTGCCTTTCCAGTAGTCTTTAAACGCTGTGTAGCGGATCAAAGAATCTTTTTGATACTGAACTTTTTGGAAAGGACCGGTGCCAACTGGATCAAGATCCAATTTTTCAGGCGTACCCGCTTTCATCAGAACATCGGCTTGTTCTTTTGAAAAGATCGACGCAAAGTCCATTGCCAAGTTAGCAACAAAAGGTGCTTCTGGTTGATTCAATACAAATTTGACCGTGTAGTCGTCGACTCTCACCATCTCTTTGATCAAAGTATCCATGCCCATACCGGTGAAGTACTCGTAAGAGCCACCAGATACAGTGTGGTAAGGGTTGTTTTTGTTACCCTGACGATCAAACGTGAAAATGACATCGTCAGCGTTAAAATCACGTGTCGGTTTGAAGTCTTTCGTAGAATGGAACTTCACGCCTTTACGTAAATGGAAAGTGTATTCAAGACCGTCGCTAGAGACGTCATAGCTTGTTGCTAAGCCTGCCTCTGTTTCTGTTGTGCCCAGTTTGAACTCAACCAAACGGTTGAACATGTTTTTGGATGTTGCATCAAAAGTCGTTCCAGACGTGTAAAACGCAGGGTTAAAGCCTTCAGGGCTACCTTCTGAACAATAAACCAGTGTGGATGCAGCGTGAGCAGAAGTGCCAATTGCTCCAGCCGCCATGAGTGCAAGCGTAAGTTTTGCTAGCCCTTTTTTCATTGAAACTCTCCATTAACGTAATTATATTTCGTGTTAAACACGTGGGAAGTCGAATTAAGGTGTTCGTTACTTTTGTGATTTTTTTGGCGGGTAAAGAGCCTTCTTTATTTAATATGAGAAACAAACCCCATCCAAACTCCTAGTTCAAATGGGGTTGTTCTGCCTCATCCTTGAGCCCCCTTTAGCCATAGTTGGTGGAAGATCCACCAAAAACAGCGTCTTTGAAGATTACTCAAGCCTATCTAAATGACCAATCGAAATAACGATATAGCCTATGCGTGGAATGAATACCAACTAACGATAAGAGCCGGAGAGCCTTGAAAACAAAGGTTTTGGCTATAAAGCTGGATTGTAAGAAATGTGGAAAAAAAGAGGGCGTTTTTTTTAATGGGTTAAAAATAACACGCTATTTTGACTATAAAATTCCGATACAGCCCATTATAAGGCCGCGATAAAGAGAATAAAGAAGTGATAAAACAAGGAAGTAATATAAAGAACGCGCTTCGGAGGTTAACCGATACCAAAGCGCGTGATGTTAGGTATGCTTAGGATTTTTTATCGAACGCTTTTACCAATACAGACGTGTCTTGGCGACCTCGGCCTTCTGCCATGAGATCTTGATAATCTTGATCGACGGCTTGAGTAAGGGGCAGCGCTAACCCCATTTTTTCAGCGTGAGCCAAACAAAGACCTAAGTCTTTATGCATCCACTCGATGGCGAAGCCAAAATCAAACTCATCTTTTGACATGGTTTCACCGCGATTCTCTAATTGCCAAGAACCCGCAGCGCCATGTTTTAGGGTATCGACTAACGTAGCGACGTCCAGGCCGGCTTTTTGAGCAAAACGAATGCCCTCTGACAAACCGGATAACACGCCACCGATAAGAATCTGGTTGACCATTTTTGCAATTTGGCCATTGCCGACTGGCCCCATTAATGTGCTGGCTTTTGCATAACAATCGAGTACAGGCTGGGCTTTATCTAAATCGTTTTTTTCGCCGCCAATCATCACCGTAAGCACACCGTTCACGGCACCGGCTTGACCGCCCGAAACTGGTGCGTCCATAAAGAAGAAGCCACGTTCTTGAGCGGCATGATGAAGCTCTTTGGCGACCTCTGCCGAAGCGGTTGTGTGGTCGATAAATAAAGTGCCTACTTTGGCGTTTTGAAAAGCACCATCAGGCCCTAAATACACCGCGCGTAAATCGTCATCGTTACCCACACAGGTTAAAACAACGTCGCTGTTTTGAGCGGCTAATGCTGGCGTATTGGCGAACGTGCCTGTGTGTTCTTCGCACCACTTTTGGGCTTTTTCAGATGAACGATTATAAACAACAACAGTGTGCCCCGCTTTGCTAACGTGTCCTGCCATTGGGTAGCCCATAGTACCTAGTCCGATGAAACTGACTTTCATTGTTTTTTCCTTTTGTCTTGGTTCGTTATTACTAGATCATACGGATTTACTCGTTGATTACGAGGTACAAAAAATACGAATATCAGGCATACAGAAGGGTGTTTTTTAGTGTTTTTGCACGATTTACTGGCATTTTTATTGATATTTGGATAAGGACGATTCGCCTAAATCTCCTGTGGATAAGTTTGTGCAAGAAAATTTAGACGATGGATTATTTCATTAAAAAGCGAGTATTTGTAAAGAATCGTGCATATATCATACGATTTTCATTCTTTCCTTCTCGGTTGCAAGTTATTGCCTGTTTTGTCAAGGGCTATAAGCAAGATTATGGGAAGAGAATACATCTTAAAAATCTAATATTTAATGACTGATTATATTTCCATCTTTCATTGAAATTAACTTGATTTTATAAAAAAGCATTTAAAAACAATAAATTAGCTCTTTATTGTATCTTTTATAAGCATATAAACCGCTTGGGCGAGTTGTTCATTTGCTTTTGTGTCTAAATGCACGCCATCAGCCTCACTGGGCTGTAAAACGCCAGCCGCATTAAGGAAAATGCAATGGTTATGAACGGCAATATCTTGGTAGTGTTGATGAAAATGTTGTGACTTTTCAACGGCTCCGTCAAAACTCTCCGCCATAACGCCCGTTGGGGATAAAATATTTGGCGGAGCGATCACTACAAGGCTTGGGTGAGGAAAATCGTGAGAATCTGGCATTCTTGACTTCTCGATCAGTTTCTCGACGCCTTTTGCTGCTTCGAAGGCGCCAACATGAAAGTGCCGCTTCAGATCATTGGTTCCCAACATTAAGATTAAAATATCGACAGGACCAAAGGTTTCTAATGCCGCTTGGAGGTACGCTAAGCCATTTCTGCCTTCTAAGAAGGGGTCATTCCAGAGAGTGGTTCGTCCCGGTAAACCGAAATTAATGACTTGATGCTGACTGCCTAATAACCCGTTTAAGAGGGCAGGCCAGCGCAAATGTTTAGGGTAGCGTCCTCCATTAGGAATACGTCCCCAAGTGAGAGAATCGCCATAACATAAAATAGTCGCCATGATTTGCTCCTTGCATTCTTTGTGAGTCATTAGATAGTGTAGTTAATGAAGCGCAGGTTTGATCAATAATCGTCGCCATAAAATAGAGATTGCACAATGCGTATCAGGGTTTGATCATAAAATAATAATGCACATAAGAAGAGGTCATAATGACAGCAACCGTTTCACCTTCTTTTTCTTCTAAAGATGAGATTCACTTGGCGTATTTTCGGCTGAAAAATTTGACTCAGCAAACCCCTTTTCCAACGCTAGAAGAGCGTCGGCAATGTTTGCAGCGTTTACAAGCGGCGTTATTGGTTAATGAAGAGCCTTTGTTAGACGCTTTGCTGGCAGACTTTGGACACCGTGCTCCGCAAGAGTCTAGATTGCTTGAGCTCATTCCCCTTATGGGAGAAATAAAACACGCCAAACGACATTTATCGAAGTGGATGAAGGCGTCTCGTCGGCGTGTACACATTAGTACGCTGCCAGGGAGCGCTAAGGTGCTCTATCAACCAAAAGGTGTAGTAGGAGTGATCTCACCTTGGAACTATCCTGTCTTACTGTCTCTGGGGCCTTTAGTGGGGGCGTTGGCGGCGGGAAATCGAGTGATGATGAAAATGTCGGAGTTTTGTCCAGAAACGAATCGCGTGTTGCGTGACATAGTGGATCAATCACTTGGTGAGAATTGGGTCGAAGTCGTCGAAGGGGAAGCTGAAATTGCCAACGAATTTAGCCAGTTGGCGTTTGACCATTTATTGTTTACCGGCTCGACCTCAGTGGGTCACATTATTATGCGCAACGCTGCCAAGCATCTAACGCCAGTCACATTAGAATTAGGCGGTAAATCGCCTTTGCTTGTGGCGCCTTCTGCTGACTTAAAAGACACCGCGAAAAAGTTAGTGTTCGGCAAAGTGCTTAATGCAGGACAAACCTGCGTCGCACCCGATTATGTATTTTGTCATCATGATCAAAAACACACCCTAATTGATTATATAAAGCAGGAACTGGCGGCGTATTATCCTGACGGTGTATTGAGCTCGGATTACACCAGTTTGATTAACGCCCGTCAGTTGGACCGCCTGAAAGGTTATTTAGACGAAGCGCGAGCCGCTGGTGTCGAATGTGACAATTTGATGCCGCAAGGGCCGGTAGAAAGTGATGGAAAACTGGCCTTTCATATCGTTCATCAGCCAGGTGATGAATTAAGCGTGATGCAAGACGAGATATTTGGGCCTGTATTGCCGATTTTGACGTACTCCAATATGGATGAGGCGTTGTCTTATATTCAGCAAAGACCTCGACCTTTATCTATGTACTTATTTACGCAACAAAGTGACGATCAGACGCGATGTGAAGAACGAATTGTGAGCGGCAGTTTGGTGATTAATCACACGCTCATTCAAGTGGCGCAAGCGGATTTGCCTTTTGGTGGTATTGGGGCGTCTGGAATGGGGGCGTACCATGCTGAAGAAGGTTTCCGCACTTTCTCTCATAGTAAGTCCGTACTGCGTAAGCGTGGGCCAAATACCTTAGCGTTACTACGACCGCCTTATCGACGAAGAATGCATAAACTGATTGCCAAATACTGGCCTTTTTTATGAGGCTTTACTCTAAAGCACGTTAACACTTTTAAGTTAAACCAGTGAGGTGCTGTCTGTACTCTACTGGTTTTTTCATGCCCTTCTTTTGCTGCCTTTATTGTATTTTTACCTTTAATACAACCTCGTTTAGCTTTAACGAATGTTAACCATTACGTTAAATACAGTTCATTTCAAAAGAATTTATGTGGCTTTGTTGGTTATTTATACTCTTCATTCAATTATCAACTCGATAATTTTAAGGAATGAAATCATTAATAATGATCAAAAAGTATGTGTATCCCTCCTTGCTTGTGCTTGTTCTATTTACGGTCACTTTTGCCGTCAATTTACAAGCTCCGTTATATGGCGTATATGCTCAAGAAAGTAATGTTGGCTCCGTTGCTGTCACCATTGCATTTGCCGCTTATGTGGCAGGGTTACTACCGACGTTACTTTTCCTTGGAGGACTGTCTGACCGTGTAGGACGAAAGGGGCCAATTATTATCTCATTGGTCCTAGGTATCGCCGCAACGGCGTTGTTAGTGGTGTCTCCAAGTTGGGCCAGTCTTTTTGTTGCTCGACTGTTGCTTGGCGTTGGTACAGGGTTAGCAACAACGTCTGGCGCCGCTTATATGACAGAGCTAGTAGGTGAAAATAAGGCGGGCACTGCAACTGTTCTTGTTACTTCTGCCACCTCTCTCGGTTTTGGCAGTGGGGCATTAGCGACGAGCTTTAGTCTTAGTTTATACGGACCAACTCTTTTACCTGTTAGTTATATTGTTCTTTTTATATTGGGAGCGGTGCTCATCATGGCATCAGCTATGATGCCGAAGACGGATAAAACAAAAAATCTTTCATTGTTTAGATTACCTGTTTTTCCTTCAGGAACATGGGTATATGGACTCGCTATGATGCTATCTTGGGCGACAACAGGCATGATCATTGCCGTCGTCCCTTTAGAGCTTAAGGCATTGAAATTAGACCAGTGGATTGGACTGGTTATTTTTCTTGGGATATTTGTAGGCTTTCTATGTCAACCTCTAGCAAGAAAAATAAGCTCGTTTAAGTCGCTCTCTCTAGGCCTTATTTTTATTCCTGTCGGTTTTTTTGTGATTATATTAGGGTCTGTCACTTCTTCAATTTCTTTAATTCTTATTGGCTCTTCTATCACCAGTGCGGCAAGTTACGGCTTTCTCTATCTTTCTGCCTTATATGAATTTGGTTCTAGGGACCCTAAAAATAGAGCGAGAGCCACGGCTGACTTATTTATTTATGCTTACGCTGGTTTTTCAATTCCTGTCGTTCTTAGTGGTGTATTAGCCGATCTTTTTGGTGTGATAGTTGCTATGAAAATATTCATGCTCTTTATCACCATTGTGACGGTTTTTATTTTGATGTTATGTTTTTTCAAAAGAAAACATTCCAGTTTCAATGTTATAAAATAAATTCTCTCCCAATAGTTGGGTGGCATATTATTCGCACCTTCTCTAGGGTGTTGACCTCTTCTACGACAATAAAAAAGCTCATGATGTTGCCATCATGAGCTTTTTTCACGCTTCTGTTTGAGTGTTTATTTTAGTTCGTTGAGTCGATTTGCAATCGCATCGATTTCTTTACTCATACGACTAAGGTGACTTGAGTCACTGGCATTGCTGCCTGTCAGTTCCTGCAATCGAGACACAAACATACTCAAATCCTGAGACACTTTTTGTTGTTCCCCAGCGGCTACGGAAATTTGCGTTGCTTGGTCCGTAATTTGCGAGAACGCATCCACCACCTGCTGTAAATGGCTTGCTGTTGATTCTGCGGTTGTTACGGCCCTTTCTGTTTCACTGTGACCAAGCTCCATTGAGGTAACAGATTCTTTAGACGCTATTTGTAAGCGGCCTAGTACCTGCTCAATCTCGACCGCGGAGCTTTCACTTTTCGCCGCAAGATTTCGAACTTCATCAGCCACCACTGCAAACCCACGACCCGTTTCACCGGCCCGTGCAGCTTCGATAGCGGCGTTTAGTGCCAATAAGTTAGTTTGCTCTGCGATATCTCGGATCACGCCTAACATGCCATTGGCGCGACGACTGTCTTCATCGAGTTGGAGGATGTTTGTCTGTGCTTGTTTCATCGCACTGGTTAATGAACGCATGGTTTCAATAACCGTATTCATTTCTTTACCACTGTTACGAACGTCCTTATGTATCCGCTCAACGGTAACTTTAGTTTCGTTGGCGTACATGGCGACATCATGAGAAGTGGCACCGAGCTGTTCAGTCGCCGCGGCAAGCGTGATATTTTCATCGCTCAAACTGTTGGCTTTGCTTAAAAAGTCGTTACTAAATTTGCTTAGACGACCCGCATCACCCACTAGGTTCGCGGACTCTATGTGAATCTGTTCAAGCAATTTTTTCAACTTATCGCCATAAGCGTTAACGGCTTGACGTAAATCGCCCAGTTCATTCAACTTACCAACAACCAACTCTTGAGTACTGCCACCATCGGCTAGGTCTTGGATTTGCTGCGTCGTTTGATTGACCTTACCCAGTAAGCTGCGGAAAAAGGAAACGGCAATGATGCTAACAATGATTAACAACGCGCCGATCGTTAGCATAAGGAACCACCCCATATTCTGGGCCGTTTCTATCATGCGAGCTTTGGGAACGACTAAACCAATCGTCCAACCTGTTTGAGGGTGTTTGAATAAATCAACATAAGCCGCACCACCCAAGATCTCATCATAATCAAGAGAGACGACTTGTTTGCTACCGGTCAGCTTAACCAGCGCGGGTTTCAACCAAGGTAATTCGCTTCCAAGTTGGTTTGCGGTCAGCATGCTGCCATCATTTTTGACTAAAGCGGCTTGGCCTTTTGGAAAACTTAATACTTGCCCCGTTTGGTCAATAGCGAATACATAACCTTGATTTTCTGTGCCATATTTTTCTAGCGTTTTCGTGATGCCATCCAACATCATATCGACAGTGGAGACTCCGGTGAATTTACTGTTCTCTTTCATTGGAATCGTACAGGTCACCATTGGAATGTTCGTGACAGGGTCAATGTAGGCTTCAGACCATGCACAAAGCTTAACCGATGCGGTTTTACCGACTTTGTACCAACCTTCGTTATGATACCCAGACCCTGCTGGGTCATTATAATCATCTAAATAGCTCATTTTAGAACCATCGCGGCCCCAGAAAAAACTGCGACGCTCTGTTCCCTTATTAAAAGCAGAGGGCTCGGGCCAAATACCACCACCAGCAATGCTTTTGTCGTCGTGATTGTTAATAATGCTAGGAAATACTTTTTTGAAGAGGGCTTCATCTTTAGGAAGCTGAGAACCCGCGATAGCCAGTGTGCTGGTGAGAAGTTGAATTTTTTCCAGCTTCGCGCTGAGTAGTTCACTTAATCCTTGTTGGTTAACGGCTATTTGTTTTTGGCGTTCATCGGTTAGATCGGGCTTTACTTTTACTTCAATGACGAGATAAATACTGGCTAGAGCGAGTAAAAGAATAACGACTAAGCCTATACCTATCTGCTGACTGATTCTAAGGGGGGACTTCATAAAAACCTCAATCTATACAATATATGTACTAAGACAATAGTCTGATACAAAGACCGAGAGCAAGTGCATTTTTACACAATTCGAGATTGCCATGATTTGTTATCTAGAATAGGTCAATATGGATGAGCGTGTTATCACTGACTCAACATGTTTTTTGCTTAATACAGTATTTCAATATCCTGATAACTGAAGGTGCTTAATACAATATTTCGACGCCCTGATAAGTGAGAGTGCTTAATAAAGCAGGTGCAGGTTGTTGGTCGGTGATGACGCAATCATAATCGCTCATTTTCCCCCACAAACAGCGAGACTCCGTATCGAATTTGGTGCTGTCGATCACCAAAATACGATAGTGGCAATGTTCTACTAACGCTTCTCTGGCCATGACTTCTTCGTCGGTAAAATCAAACAAATGCCCTTGTTTATTGGTTGCCGCGACGGAAAAAATACCAATGTCGGCGCGATAACGCTGGAAAAAACGCATGGCATCTCCGCCAATCACATCTTGGTCGCGCATTCGCACTCGACCGCCTGAAATCGTCAGCTCGCAATCTGGGTGTTCACATAAGTTGCGCGCGGCATGCAGATTGGTCGTCATTACTTGTAGACCTTTGAACGGTGCGAGTTGGCTAGCCACTTCAGCAACACTTGAACCGCTGCCGAGAAAGATCGATTGATAATCCGCAATCTTGCTCACACAAAGGTCGGCAATATGCTTTTTGCCTGCGGCATGGCGAATCCGTCGTTGGTCAAAACTGATATTTTCGCGATGAGGAAACGGAATTACTTCGCCGTGGCTACGCAGTATTAGTCCTTTTTCTGCTAATAATCGAATGTCCGAACGAATGGTTTGCACCGAAACCGAAAACTGGTCTGCGACGGCTTGTAATGTCTGCCGCCCTTGTAAATTCACCCATTGGACAATGTCATAGTGGCGCTTATTCATAGTGATTCAGTCTCTTTTATTGTGTTTTTTCGAGATGATTTTCGAAACGAAAGAAAACCACCATTAAACGAAAACTTTTTGTCACTATAGTGTCAAATTATGTCGGTATTGTTGCAGCTCCCTTACCAAAAAGAGAGTTTCCCAATGACCGTCAAGAAGACTTTATTGATATGCGCAGCGGCACTTGCTTTTCCTCTTTCTGCGCAAGCTCAAGAGACGTTGACCCTGTACACCAGTCAGCCAAACAAAGACGCGCAAATGACAGTGGACGCTTTTGAAGCGGCAAACCCAGACATTAAAGTGGAATGGGTTCGCGATGGCACCACGAAATTGATGACTAAGTTGCGCGCTGAATTGTCTTCCGGCGTGGTGAAACCTGATGTGTTGTTAATCGCCGACAGCGTGACCATGGAATCCATGGTGTCGGACGGTTATTTAGAATCCTATTTAAGCCCTAATCGCACACAATACGAAGACAGCTTATACAGCGACAAGGGTTATTACTACGGCACAAAATTGATCACGACGGGCATTGTGCGTCATCAAAAAGCACTACAACAACCAACCGATTGGTCGGATCTGGTGAAGCCTGAGTATAAAAATCAAGTAGCGATGCCAAGCCCTTTGTATTCTGGCGCCGCGCTGATTCACCTTGCGACGTTAACGGATGACAAATCGCTGGGTTGGAATTACTACGAGCAATTGCATGCTAATCAAATGAAAGCACAAGGTGGCAACGGTGGCGTATTGAAAGCCGTTGCGTCAGGTACAAAACCTTATGGTGTGATTGTGGATTTCTTGGCAATTCGCGAAGCAGCGAAAGGCTCGCCAATCGAGTTTATCTTCCCTAAAACGGGCGTAAGCATGGTGACGGAACCTGTTGCCATTATGAAAGGCGCGAAAAACAAAGTGGCCGCGAAGCGTTTTGTTGATTTTCTATTGTCCAAAGACGGCCAGCAGCTGGTATTGGAGCAAGGTTATTTGCCCGCACGTGGTGACATCGGCGTCCCAGCCGGTTTTCCTAAGCGTGACGCGATTCGTTTGATGCCATTCGATGCGGCGAAGACACTAGAAAACAATGAAGTGAATAAAGCCCGCTTCAGCAAGATCTTTGAAGGTTAAGCAGAATGACACCTTCTTTGTTAAAAGCACGTGTGATGGATGGATTGACGATGGACAGCCAGCTTCGCTGGTTGTCCATCGGACTCTTCATATTGATTGCGACCTTGAGCGTCGTGCCCAGTTTGCGCTTGCTGGTGGAAGCGCTAAGTCATGTTACCTTTTCGGCATCATCACCTTTGGCAGAAGTATTACGCAGTGAGCGTACTTGGGTTGCCTTGAGAAACAGTTTTTATACGTCTGGTTTAGGCACCTTGATTGCGGTGATTCTGGGTTGCGGTTTTGGCTTTATTGTCACCTTGACGAACATTCGTGGTCGCGCAATTTGGGTGTTTTGTTTCATGTTGCCGATGATGATTCCACCTCAAGTCACGGCGTTGAGCTGGTTACAATTGTTTGGTCCTGCGAGTCCTATTTTAAACACCTTGGGCATTGCGCCAGCGTTAGGCAGCCCGCAGCCGATGTATTCAGCAGAAGGCATTGCCTTGTTGTTGGGCATCCAAAGTGCGCCTTTGGTGTATCTCGCGCTTCGAACGCAACTCATTGCATTACCGCAAGACTTAATGGAAGCCGCACAGCTGGCGAAAGCGTCTCAGTGCCGAGTTTGGTTCGACATCATCGTGCCGCTGTGTCGTAGTGCGATTATCGCGGGTGCCGCATTGGCATTTGTTTCGTCGCTGGGTAATTTTGGTATTCCTGCGATGCTGGGTATTCCCGCCGGTTACATTGTTTTACCCACTTTGATTTATCAGCAAATGGCGGGATTCGGTAACGATATGCTGAGCCAAGTGGCTGGGCTGTCGATGATCATCGCTTTATTGGTGTTGGCGGGCATGTTGTTACAGCAATGGTTACAGCAACGTAGCCGTTATGCCTTGTTGGGTCACACAGCCCAGTCGATTTCGTTTCGGTTACAGCGCTGGCGTTTGCCATTGGAAGTACTGTTGGCCTTGGTACTTTGCTTTATTTTGGTGGCGCCTTTGTTTGCTTTGGTCGTCAGTTCGCTCGTGCCTGCTTTGGGCATGTCGCTGACGTCCGACACCATTACCTTGTCTGCATTTTACGAGATGATCAGCCGCCAAGGCGTTACTTCAAGAGCGTTTGAAAACAGCGCCTTCTTGGCCTTCTCATGCGCTTTGGTGTTGATGCTAGTGTCCTTACCTTTGGGCTATTTGTTGATGCGTTTACCAATGCGCACCAGAGCTGTGATTGCCAGCTTGATCGAAGTGCCTTACGCCATCCCCAGTATTGTTTTGGCGATCGCCTTTATCTTGTTGTTTGCCAAGCCATTACCTTTTATCGAAGTGAGTTTGTACGGCACGTTGGGGATTATTTTCTTGGCGTACCTTTCTTGCTTTTTGAGCGTGTGCTTGAAGCCAGTGTTAAGTGCGATGTCACAGCTAGACCCAGCATTAGAAGAAGCCGCTCAGCTTGCTGGTGCAAGACCAATACAGCGTTTGATCGACATTATTTTACCTCTTACAGCACCGGCTTTTTTTGCGGGTGGATTATTGGTGTTTCTCATCTCGATTAATGAGCTGACGGTGTCGGCTTTGTTGTGGAGTGCGGGTAACGAAACCTTAGGCGTGCTGATTTTTAACTTAGATGAAAGTGGCGACAGCGTACTGGCTTCTGCCATTGCCGTGCTGGTGGTGTTACTGGTTGCAGGGCTGATGAGCCTATTGAGCTTGTTTGCTTCGCGTCTGCCAAAAGGAGTGATTCCATGGCACGATTAATATTAGACAACCTACATAAATCTTTTCATGGCGATCCCGTTGTTAAAGGCTTGAGTTTGACCATTGAACCGGGCGAGTTTGTCGCGCTGCTTGGTCCGAGTGGCTGTGGTAAATCGACGATTTTAAGAATGTTAGCGGGATTTGAACCCGTTTCAGACGGACAAATTATTCACGGTACGGACTGTCTTTCGAGCGCAAAGCGACATGTTCCCACCGAAGATAGAAACTTCGGCATGGTTTTTCAATCCTACGCACTGTGGCCGCACATGAGCGTAAAAGACAATGTCGGTTATCCGCTTAAGGTGCAAAAAATCCCTGCCGCCGAGCGCAATCGACGCATCCAAGAAGCGTTAGAGATCGTTCAGCTTGAAGACTATGCCGATCGATTACCAGCGCAGCTTAGCGGCGGACAACGTCAGCGTGTGGCATTGGCGCGAAGTTTGGTGACTGAACCGGATGTGGTGTTGTTTGACGAGCCGCTGGCGAATTTAGATCGTCATTTACGTGCCACCATGGAAGAAACCTTTCGAGCGTTTCACAAGCGCACCGGAGCGACCATCGTTTATGTGACTCATGATCAATCCGAAGCCATGTCGTTGGCGGATCACATCGCGGTATTAAACAAAGGCCAACTTGTGCAATGGGGAACGCCACAGGAATTGTACGCCACGCCGAAGAACACTTGGCTGGCGAACTTTATTGGTCGAGGTTCCGTATTAAACGTGGAAGCGATTGCGCCACAGCAATACATTAATAGCGCCGATTTACATCGTTTGATTGATGGCTATTTGCCACAAACAGTCTCCAGCAATGTGTTGGTTCGACCGCAAGATATTGCGTTTGTTGATGCGAGCGCCGATGTGGCGAATTCAAAACCGCTCGCAGTGACCGTTCGCCACTGTATTTTCCGTGGAGAGCGTTATGACATCGAGTTAATGCTAAACAATGGCCAGACGTTATCGGCCTACAGCGATGTGCCGATGACACTTGAAAGCGTGCATCATGTGCGTCTTGGGCAAGCTTGGTCGCTTGAGAGTGAATCATGAAGGTCTGCGTTGAGATTCTCAGCGGCGCAGGTCGAAAAACGGCGGCGGCTATTTTGATCACTTATCAAGCGTCACCTCACGCTCGAACGCTGCGTTTTTTGCTCGATGCTGGTGGCGCGTTAGAAGCAGGCGAAGCCAAAGGCTGGACACAACCTGACAATCTCGATGCTATTTTCATTTCCCACGATCACCAAGATCACATGGGCGGATTAGACGACGTAGATATCAAGGTACCGGTTTATGCGACCTTGTTGGTGCAGCAACAGCTGCCGAGTCATCTGAATCTACAGACCTTGCCGGTTTGCGGCACGACGGTGGTTGAAGGCGTTGAAGTCACCACTGGTTCCGCTGGGCATTCGTTTGGCGGCATTTGGCTACACCTTAATATTGGGAAGGGGGTGTTTTACAGCGGTGATTTCAGTCTGGAATCTACCCTGTATCCTTTCACCATGCCGCCGAAAGCCAGCATCGCCTTGCTCGATGCATCCTATGGTTTATATGACAATTCGTTAGAGCAATGCAAAAGTGCCTTGGTGAATTTCCTTGGCGATGAACGAGCGTTGTTGATGCCGGTACCACAAAGTGGACGCGCGTTAGAAATTGCCTGTTGGCTCACATCCTTTGGTTTCGATGATTGGACTTTAGGCGAAGATTGTTTGTCGCCAGAGTCCGCTTTGGCGGCACCAATAGAAGGTATTTGCACCGAGGTTCGTCCTATCTTAGAACGCATTAAGAGTCAGCCGTTTAACCCAGATGCCAAGGTGGTGTTATGCGGTGATCCCGATGGCATGAGCGGCGAAGCGGCGGTGTTATTACAGCAGCCCGAGCGTTATTTACCCGTTTATACCGGACATCTTCCTGAACACGCCCGACAAGCCGTCAGCGAAGACAAGGCGCATTTTGTCCGTTGGAATGTGCATCCGCGTAAGCGAGATTTAAAGCGCCTTGTCGATCATCTTGAGTGCGATGTGTGCTCGCCGCTCTTTCATCACATGAAAGACCTAAATGAATGGAAAACCGCCCTTGGTTCTAGTGTGACGTCACAGGCAAATATTACACAGACTTATCTTTCACAGAGCAAAATTGAGCAACATTATGACGTTAACCCATAAACCCTTTGTGTTCGCACGCCACGCTCAGAGTACGTTTAATGCTAATTATCTTATTGGTGGTTTTACTGATAGTCCGTTGAGTGAAAAAGGCGTTCAACAAGCCCAACAAGCGGCGCCGATTCTAAGTGTTATTGAGTGGAGCGCGGTGATTACCAGCACACTACAACGCACACAACAAACCGCGCTTCATGCAGTGCCAGAGCAAGCTATAGTGCCTTACGAACAGCTTAAAGAGCGCAATTGGGGCGATTTAGAAGGTTGTCCGATTGAGCAGCAACTCGCCTACGAAATTACGCCGCCTAATGGCGAATCTTGGCAAGACTTTGAAACGCGCGTGATCAGCACGCTAAACACCATTTTAAGTGAACATGATTGGCCGTTAATCATTGCGCATTCAGGCGTGTACCGCGTGTTGAACAATATCATTAATGGCACACCGTATTGCCCCAGAATTGGCAACGTGACCCCGATTTCTTTCGTTCCCAGCCAAGATGAAAACGGCTGGACTATTACCCCATTTAAAGGAAAAGTTTTATGATGCCAAACGCCGTTATTGTTGATTTAGATGGCACCCTTGCTGAATTTGATCACACTCAAGTTGCCCATTGGGTATTGGGTGCTGAAAAACACTGGGACCCGTTCTTCGAACACATGAAGCATGCGCCAGTGATTGAAGATATATTGCGTTTGGTGAATATTCTCAAGCAACAAGGTCAACATATTTTGATTTGCAGTGGTCGCCCAGAATCTCATAAACAGCACTCGCTTGAATGGATTCAAAAAAACAATATACCGTGCGATGGCATTTATCTTCGCCCAGAAGGCGCCGATGCCGTGCCTGATGAAGAGGTGAAAAAAGCCTTGTTAGAGCAAATTCATGCGGATGGTTTTTCCCCTTGGTTGGTGTTGGATGATCGCGATGCCGTCGTTAAAGGTTGGCGTAATTTGGGACTGACTTGCTTACAGTGCGCGCCGGGGGACTTTTAACCGCTGCGTGCGGTAGCTTTTTTGACGTGCTAACCTTTCCTAAATTCAAATCGGAAAGGTTCACTTCGTACCATGAAAATTCTATTCCCAATTTTGCTTATTGTGGCGGTGGTTGGCTGTAGTAAAAAAGAGTTATACAGCAATCTACAAAACAACCATGCGCATTCTTGTCAGCGATTAAAGTCGAATCAATACGATGATTGCATGAGTCAATACAATGACTCGTACGAGGACTATACCCATAAGCGAGAAGGGACATTGGGTAAATAGAGCAATGTATTCTAGTGTTTAGCCATGTGTTCATGCTCGCGCTAGCATGATGGATTTGTCTTTGGAGTCGTGTCCATGTTTCAACTTGTTCTTCTTAGTAATCAAAAACATATTGATGTTGGTAATTTGTCGCTGTCCGCAGAATTAATGGGCTTGCCTAAAGACATTCCGATTAGCATTCGACAAACTTGTTTGATGGGCGGGAAGCAAACAGGTTCTCGATTGATTACGTTAACCGTTGGCGATTCTGTCGTGCGGATTGTGCCGACACGCGGCATGGCGGTTCTGGATGTCGTTAGGAAAAATGTGGCTGGAGAAGACATTCGATTTGGTTGGGATTCTCCTGTTAAGGAAGTGGTTCACCCGAGCTTTATTCATCAAGAAGCGTCTGGCGGCATCGGTTGGTTGGATGGTTTTAATGAAATGATTGTGCGCTGTGGTTATCAATGGGCAGGGCATCCAGGCCAAGACGGCGATGAGTTTTTGACCTTGCATGGACGAATCCAAAACACGCCCGCTGACGAGGTGATTTTAGAAGTCGAGCAAGAGCCGCCTTATCGTGTGACGTTACGCGGTCGAGTCGACGAAAAACGCTTTAAGTTCACTAACTTTGAATTGCAAACGGCCTTGTCTTTGACGCCAGACGAACCCTATTTGTTGGTCGAAGACACGCTGACCAACAAAGGCAGTTACCCGCGCGAATACCAAGCGATTTATCACAATAATTTTGCGCAACCGATTCTTGAAAAGGGCGCGCAGCTGCATGTTCCTATTGCGGAACTGTCGCCTTTTAATGACTACGCTGTAGGCGGTTTGAGTGACTGGAACCAAATGCCAGCGCCAACGAAAGACTTTGATGAAATGGTGTTTAATATTCGACCACTGAGCGACGAGAATGGCTTTTCTCATGCTTTATTACACAATGCCAGCGGACGCTGCGGCATAGAAGTGAGTTATCAAACGGACACCTTGCCCGTGCTGACCGTGTGGAAAAATACGGACACGGTAGAGCAAGGTTATGTTGTCGGCATCGAACCGGGCACCAGCTTTGCGTATAACCGTTCTTATCAGCGCGGTTTAGGCTTGGTGCCGACAATTGACGCAGGTGAATCAAAACACTTTGTGGTGCGATTTGGCTTGTTAACGAATGAAGCCCAAGTCAAAGCAAGTGTGGCGAATATCACCCAACTGCAAAGTACCCAAGCGGCACAAATACTGTCTACGCCGATTGTGCGCTTTGGTGAGTTATAGTCGTTCTAGAAAATCGTTCCCAATCGCCAGCTTCCATATAGGGCGCGTTGTCTAAAGATTTGTTGTATAGATAAATCCAGCCTCGGCCATACGGTGAAAAAATACGTTTTCGAATGTACATGGAAGCGTCCACCGCATTTGGGTCGTACCCTTCGAGACGGTCTAATTCTTCTAAAATTTCATCCGATACGTCATACCATTCCACCCTAATCCGACCACCGTCGTCATGGGTCGACACAATACCTGGGTAATCGCCTAAATTGTGCATGCGAAAGCCCGTTAACCAGCCAAGACCGATGCGTTTGCATTCCGAAATTAACGTGTGATTATTTAAACCTTCGCGAAGTGTTCCATATACAGCGACAATGTTGGTAGGCATGTTGAATTCCATCTTATAGCAATCAAAGTGTACACGATGGACTTGCTGAGAGTGTAATTCAAGCGCTGTAGAGGGAAATTACGTTGCCATGACACATCCTTGATGTATTCATGAAACTAGGTACCTTGAGAGACAGTTTTGTAAGCAAAACTGTGCATCAGCAGTGCGCTTTTTCATGGTCAAGTAACCAGCGTTTTCGTTCTAATCCGCCTGCGTATCCGGTTAAACTGCCGTCTTTACCAATTACCCGATGACAAGGAATCACGATGGCAATGCGGTTCATACCATTAGCGCGAGCGACGGCTCGAACCGCTTTGGGGTTATTCAAACGCGTGGCCTGTTCTTGATAGCTTGCGGTTTCGCCATAAGGAATCGTGCCAAGCGCTTGCCAGACGCCATTTTGAAATTCGGTGCCTGGCGTTTGAAGCGGCACGGTAAAGTCTTGTCGGCTGCCTAAGAAGTATTCTTCTAATTCTTGTTTAAGTTGCTTCGTATGTGCGTTTTCGCCCGCGACAATCGGCGCTTTTAAACGACGCTGTAAATCTTCAAACTCGGTTTCTAACATGCGTCGATCAACAAATTCAAGCAAGCAAATACCGTCGTCCGTGGCACACACAAACATAGGGCCAATGGGCGTGGTAAGTCGGTCGATTAGAATCACTGCATTCTCCAAATGAAGGGTCGGCGAATGGCCGAGTAGCTTTTTAAAAGTGTAGCCGAAACCACTCAAAGAGTCGTAGCCTGAATCCAACGCAGCGTTAGTCGCACTTTTTCCTGTTTTCAATTCCTGAAACGCATAATTAATGCGATACATACGCTGAAAGGTTTGAAACGTCATGCCGTAATGTTGATTAAACCAGCGTCGAACAAAGATCGGTCGTATGTTGGCTTCTCTTAATTGCTGATCGGTGATTTTTGCTTTGGTGCAGTCTCGTACCAAATCCATCGCCACTTTTACTTCGTGAGGCGCTTCATGCGCATTCTCTGTTGGACGACAGACTTTACAAGGACGAAACCCCGCGTCCATTGCGTCTTTAAAATGACTATAAAACAGTACGTTTTCACGTTTGGGTTTGCGCGCTCGGCACGTCGCAATACAAAAAATCGACGTGGTTTTGACACCCACAAAAAACACCCCGACAAAGCTAGGCTCTCGGTTGATCAAGGCTTGGTAATAGCCATCGGCTTGCTTTTCATTTGTTATTAACATGCTGCTGTCCGTTGTAGATCGCCAGTGTTTTTTCCACTCAAACAGGTTAGCGTGATATCCGTGTGCGCAACAACCGAAAACTGGACGAGCATTTTTAATTTTTTATCGAAGAGCGAGTTTATTTGAATAGCGTGAAGAATCCTTTGTCACTCTGTCCGATTCTCCTTATTATCCGTTTCCTCTTTTGATACTTTTCTGACTCGCATACGAGTCTTTTTAAGGACGATGTTATGGATTACAGCCTGTTTACGGTTAGCCTTTTGATCGGCACTGGGTTTATCGCCGGTATTATTAACACGCTGGCGGGTGGCGGTTCTAATTTAACGTTACCGGCGTTAATGGTTATGGGTATGCCAGCTGACATCGCCAATGCGACCAATCGTGTGGGTGTATTTTTACAAAATGTCACCGCGACGTTTGGTTTCCGTCAAGCTAAAAAACTCGACACCGTTGACATTATGCCAGTGATGATTCCGTCTTTACTTGGTGGTGTAGTGGGGGCTTTTGCAGCAAGTTACGCGCCCGAAACATGGCTTAAGCCGCTGTTGCTAAGCGCGATGATCGGCATGACGTTAATCATGATCATTCGCCCTACGTTAATTGCGCCACCTGAAGGCACTGTGCCGTTTAAAGTAAGTGAAAAACCAAGCGCATGGATCGCCTTATTCATTGCTGGGATTTACGGTGGATTTGTTCAAGCAGGCGTGGGCTTCATCTTGATTGCGGCATTAGCTGGCACATTGCGTTATGACCTTGTCCGTACCAATGCATTAAAAATGGTCTGTACGCTTGGCTTCACCGCGTTGGCGTTGGGCGTGTTTATCTGGAACGACCAAATCCTCTGGATTCCTGGTTTAATCCTCGCGTCTGGCACCATGTTGGGTTCTTACCTTGCCGTAAAAATGGCCATCAAAGCCAACCCAAATCACCTAAAATGGTTCCTTTTTGTGATGACGGTGTGTGGCAGTGCCGCTGCGTTATTGAGTGATTGATTATTTGTACTCTAAATAAAGGATGAGCCATCAATGTACGCACCAAAACATTTCGAAGTGAAAGATCAAGCTGAGTTGCTTGAATTCATTAAAGCATTTCCTTTCGCTTCCCTAGTGACCAACGGCACAGAGGGTTTAAACGCCGATCATATTCCCATGCTGGTCCACGTCGATGCTGACAGCAAAGTGTTCCTACAGGGACACATCGCCAAAGCAAATACACTTTGGCAAAAAGTCGCGAACAAAGCGGATGTATTGGTTATATTCCAAGGTGATAATGCCTATATCTCGCCCAACTGGTATCCATCGAAACAACGTGATGGCAAAGCCGTCCCAACGTGGAATTATCAAGCTGTTCATGTCAAAGGCTCAATCGAATTCATTTATGACGTTGAGTGGAAGCTGGCACTGTTAGAAAAACTCACCAACACACATGAGCAAACCCAGTCTGCTCCTTGGTCAATGTCCGATGCACCACAGGAATACATAGATAGACTACAAGCTGCTGTTGTTGGAGTAGAAATAGAAGTGACGGACATACAAGGTAAATTCAAACTCAGCCAAAACCAAAATGATGAGAATAAAAGCGGTGTACGAGAGGGCTTAACCAAAACAAAGCACCCTATGGCAGATCTGATTTAAAAGCCGAGTAAAGATAAAGGTTAAAGGACATCGCGAAAGGCCGACTTTTGGTATTGATGTGTATTACTAGAGAGCTGATATCAAAGGCACTCCAGATCGAGTGACGGTTGGGGTGTGTCTGCGATTTAAAGCGCGGTCGAAGTAAGGAGTGATATATAAAAAATAACAAAACATGGCCGGATTTTAACCAAAATAGTGTTTATAATTGATCAGCTGAATAATGCCGCTAACTTTAATTATTGTTAATAATGGACAGCGATATAAGGGTTATGCACTGATAAACCATTTGGGATTTGTATGGTTACTTTTTTAGAAAAATCGTTTGGAGTCAAACATACCCATCCAGACTTTCGTTTCCGAAGTTTTTTATTTTCTGCTCTTTTGATTATTTCTTCTGGGTTCGCTTTTTTTAGCTACTACAATCTTGTTGTGGCTTTTTATGTTCCTATGCTCATTTCTAATGTTATTGGCCTTATATTTTGCATGCTTGGGGGGTATTACCTATTGGTAAAAAAACGTCCTCAAGTAGCCGCCGTTATTTTGCAAACCATTGTGACCGTCGATTCTTTTATACTGATTTTGATTGATGGAAACGAAGAGTTTGCTCTAGCATTCGCGTTTTTAACCCCCGTACTGGGTATTTTTCTTTTAGGGTATCGGTTTGGTGCTGTATTAAGCGCGATTAACTTTGTGTGTGTTTTATATTTTTGTTCCTCTCAAATGGATACTTGGGAACCAGCCCCTTTTCTTCCTATTAATTTAATACATTTCTCGGCGATTTATTTTCTTATCTTAATGGTGTCTGTTTTTTATGATTCGAGCCGTCGGAAGGCTTACTCGATGATGGAAGAAGCTAATGGCCAGCTGCAAGAGTTGGCAACGATGGATGCGCTCACTAAATTACGTAATCGGCGCTATTTAGAAGATCAATTATTGAGTTCAAAAAATAATTTATTTGTGGCGATGATCGATGTAGATGACTTTAAGAAAGTAAACGACCTATTTGGTCATGAGGAAGGTGACAAAGTGCTGATAGAGTTAGCACAACAGCTAAAAAATAATGTTGGGCCAAATGATATCGTTGGCCGTTGGGGCGGCGAAGAATTTGTCATTATTTTTTCTGAATCTGATTTAACAAAATTACAAAAAAGCTTAACAAAGCTTAACAGAAACATTGCCGCTCATGATTTTAATGTAGGGCGAAAGATAACCGTTAGTATAGGGCTGTCAGACCATCAAGCCAGTAAGCATCGCGATTGCTTACGACAAATGGATCAAGCTTTATACGAAGCGAAAGCGGACGGTAAAAATCAATTTTGTGTCGCCATCAGCCCTATTTAAAAACACAAAGTCGCTTCTTCGTCATTTTTTAATGAGAAAAAGGATCTTTACAGTCCTTTAAAATACTGTCTCTGTTGCTCATAAAGCCTAGGTTATGTATTCAAACTTTTCTTTAAACGTCCCCCGCATTAATCAACATGCCCTGTGGACTCGTATCGAATAACAAGACGCGATTCAAATCGACGGACAGCGAGATGTGTTCTTGGCGTTTTACGTGGGAGCGTAGGTCAAGTCTGGCCTTGGCGTCTTCGCCGCCGAGTGTGAACATGATTTCTTTGTCGAAGCCAAGATTCTCTATTAATTCCACTTTTATATCATTGAATTCAAACAGATTATCACTCAGAGACGACAGTGCGCTGTCTTCAAAGAAATCAGGGCGAATACCGATCAATACCGTGTCGTGAGAACGAAGATCGTGCAGATCTACATTGGCAATTTTTGACGCTGGAAGGCGATAGTTATCGAATACAAGGTCGTCGCCTTCTATTGTGGCTTCGAATAAGTTCATCGCGGGCGAGCCGATAAACGTCGCCACAAAGGTGTTGGTCGGTTGTAGATAAATATCCATCGGCGTACCGACTTGTTCGACGATGCCATCGCGCATCACGACCACGCGATCGCCCAGCGTCATGGCTTCTATCTGATCGTGGGTGACGTAGATTGCCGTTATGCTGTATTGATGCTGAATACGAGCGATTTCGGAACGCATATGATGTCGAAGTTTGGCGTCTAGATTCGATAAAGGTTCATCGAACAAATACACGTCCGCGTCCCGAGCGAGGGCGCGCCCCATGGCAACGCGTTGACGTTGGCCGCCAGACAAGTCGGCGGGTTTACGATCTAAATAGTCATCGAGTTTGAGCATTTCTGATACATCGGCGAGTTTTTGTTTGATGGTGTCGGCGTCTGCCCCGGATTTTTTTAGGCCAAAAACGATGTTTTCCCGTACCGACATGTGTGGGTATAACGCGTAGTTCTGAAACACCATGGCGATGTTGCGCTTGTGCGGCGGCAAGTCGTTAATGGCGCGGTTGCCGATTTGGATTTCCCCTTGAGTAATGTCTTCCAGCCCTGCGACCATGCGCAAAGTGGTGCTTTTTCCGCAACCACTTGGGCCGACCAGCACGACGAACTCACCGTCTTTTACTTCCAAATTGAGGTTCTTCACTATGGGCAAGTTGCCGTAGGATTTGTTTACGTTTCTTAAGATTACAGAGCTCATTGCCAGTTCCTTTCTAATTTTGGTATGACGTAGCCGATGCTGTTCTGCATACATTTTTGTCTATCAAGTGTTCTCAGCTCCTCCCCCTGCTAAGGGGGAGGTTGGGAGGGGGTATTACTGAACCCCACCCTAACCCTCCCCTTATTAAGGGGAGGGAATTGTTAGCCTTTTACGCCGCCGTCGGTTAACCCGCCTGACAAATGTTTATTGGCAAGCATGAAGCAAATAACCACAGGTAAAAGTGTCAGCATGGACGCGGCCATGATGCGATCCCAGATGGCATTTTTCGAGGTAAATAAGGTTTGTAATGCCAGCGGCAAGGTTTGGAAATCTTGATACTGTTTTAGAAATACGGAAGCGAACAAGTACTCGTTCCACGCGATGACAAAACAATAAATGAACACGGTAAATAACATCGGTTTCGACAGAGGCAATATGATGCGCCAGAAGGCTTCTACCCTTGAGCAGCCGTCCATCATCGCGGCTTCTTCTAATGAGAAGGGAATGGAGCGGAAGTAATTGCCCAGCATGTACATGGCGACCGGTAAGGTCTGAATCAGGTAGATCAAGAACAGGCTAAGAATCGTGCCGCTGGCGCTGGATGCCAAGCCCACGTTCACGCTCATTTGATAGAGCGGAACCATCAATAATACGCCGCCGACCATGTAGACAAACAGCACACCATTTGCCATTAGGGATTGCGCTGGAAAGCGTAATCGAGCAATCGCGTACGCCGCAAGAGACGCCAAAAAAGTCGAGCAAATGCCCGTTACAAAGGAGATCACGAAGGTATTGAGCATGTAACGGCCAAAGGGAAAGACATCGCTGCCGGAGCTAAACTTCGCCAGCAGCATCTGTTTTTTCTCGGTCGACAAAGCAGGGTTATCAAGCAATCGCTGCACGCTAGCGGGCACATCGACTTCTTTTGTTGGCATTAACCCCAGCAATTCCTTATACGCATCCAAGTGCAACACGCGAGGAATCAAGGATGGATTGCCCCAATCAATCGGATGTTTTAACGACGTAGAAAGAATCTGCAAAAATGGAAAGACGCAGAAAATCACCAAGGTAAGTACCAAGGTGTACAAGATCACTGATTGAACAGGAGTGCGTTTATTCATCATAATGTTTCACCTACTTCCCTAACCATGTAAGTCTTACCATTTGAGTACTTTTCGAACATACAGCCAAATTAAACCGACCAATACCAGCAGTTGAATAACCGAAATGGCCGCAGCACCGCCTTGATCCACAATCCCAGCGAAGGCTTGGTAATAGGTAAAAATAGGCAAAGTTTCGACATTCGGTGCGAGTAAGTACACGTCCTCAAAGCGGTTCAAATTCCAGATAATGCGCAGTAACACCACGGTCGCAATGACGAATCTCAGTTCAGGCAACGTCACATGCCAAAAACGTCCCCATGCGTTTTGGCCGTCGATGGCCGCCGCTTCGTAAAGGTCTTTTGGCACACTTTGCAATTTGGCGAGAAACAGTAAATAGGCGATAGGAAAATGTTTCCAAATATCGAACAAGATCACCACGAACAACGCCGAATCGGGATTACCGATCAGGTTTTCCCGTGTGTCGGTCAGGTGCAGCACATCGACCACCACATGGTTATAAATACCGTTCACCGGATCGAAAATAAACTGCCAGCCAAACACCACGCTGATCACTGGTGCGAAATAGGGCAAAAGAATCAAACCGCGAGCGATGTTACGAAAGCGAAATTCTTGATTCATCAGAATCGACGCCGCTAAGCCCAACACCGTGGTGCCGACTACGGTTCCGATGAGATAAATGACCGACACGCCAATGGAATGGTAATAACGCGGATTGCCGAGCAAATCCGTGTAGTTATTCAGTCCCACAAAGGTCTTGTTGCCGTTGAGTTGCACGTCAAAAAAACTCAGGTAGACGTTGAACAAAATGGGGTAAATCACCAGCAAACCGATAATGCCGACGGCTGGCGCAACCAGTTTTAGGCCGAGGCGGGCTTCGTTTTTGACCAGTATAGAAGACATATCGACTTCCCTTATTTAAATGTAACCCCACCCTAGCCCTCCCCTTAACAAGGGGAGGGAACAGATCACTTGCCTCCTCCTTTATAAGGGGGAGGCTGGAAGGGATTAAAAAGTTAACAACCCCATCCTAACCTTCCCCTTGAAGATAAGGGGAAGGAATAACAACAGCCTACTCCTCCCCATTTACAAGGGGGAGGCTGGGAGGGGGTCATTCGCCCATGATGGTTTTCATTTCCGCTTCTGCATTGTCCAACGCCGCTTGTGGGTCTTTGCCTTCAATCGTCACGTCGTAGATCATTCGAGGAATCACCGACTTGGCAAAAATGGCGCCAGACGCAGGGAAGGTTTTGCCTTTCACCACTGAGAAGGAGCGAATGTCGTCGAAGCCCGATACGATTTGCATCATCTTATCCGCGCCATACAGTTTGAAAACACCATTGGCATCGTCCAAGTACGCTGGGTCTTCGGCGATGCCTTTAAGCATTGGATTCATGCCGCCTGGCGCCATGTGCAAAAAGGTGATGTAGCTGGCAGGGTCGTACATAAATTCGATGAAATCTTTGGTCGCTTGCGTGTCGTCGGCGTTGTTGGTTTTTAACGCGACAAGGCCAGACAAGGTGCCGTAAGACGCGGCGCTTTTGTGGGTGATAATTGGTGCGAATGCGGTGTTTTTGACCAAGTTCGGATCGAAGGTGCCGCCGCTGAGTTCTTTAAAGTTCTCAGAGGACAGCGAGCCTTTGGCGACTTCCGCTAAGGAAAGGTCATCCATGATGTAGGTGGAGTAAAAGAACATCGCCATTTTACCTTGCAGGTAATAATCGCGGGCGCGCCAGTTCTGTGGTCCCGGTGGGTTGTATTTGGCTAATTCGTTGTAATATTCGATGGTTTCAAGTGTCTCGGCGCTGTTAAAAATCAAATTGCCTTTGGCGTCGAACTCGGCGGCGTTATTCGATAATGCCAATTGTGTGAAGACTTGCTCGGTGTAGCTGTCTTGTTTGGTGCCGACCAAAATACCGTATTGGTTGTTGGCTTTGTCAGTCAGCGCTTTGGCAGCGGTTTCGATGTTTTCCCATGTGTTTGGCGCGGCGAGGCCTTTTTCATCGAACCAGTCTTTACGATACCAAATACCTTGAATCCAACCATGATAAGGCAAGCCATAATAATCGCCAGATGGCGAGGTTAGCGTGGTCAGTGCGCCTTTGTGGAAGCGATTTTTGCCAATGTCATTGATGACGCCTTGGTGTGTTTTTTCATCGACGATGCCTTCTTCACCGAGCGCCATGATGATCTCGGAATTCACTTCGATAAGCTGTGGTGTGGTACCAGCGGCAACAGCGGCGGCCATTTGAGTCGCTATTTCATTTTCATCTACGGCGACGACGTTGACGGTGACGCCATCGTTTAAGGCTTCGAACGTGCTGGCGAGCAGTTCGATGTTTTTCAGTCGATCCGTTTGCGTTTGTGCGGTCCAGAATTCCACCGTGGCGGCGCTGGCGAGCGAGCTGATAAGCAGTCCATTGACCAGTACGGCACTGGTGACGAGCAGAGAATTTTTCATTGTCGTTTCCTCATTTATTTTTATACGAGTGTTCCGAGCCTATTGACTAAAAACCAGCTGGCTAAAAGCCTGTTTTTACGACGCCCGGCGCTAAAACGACTTGTAAGTCCTTCACCGGAACCCCTTTGATGCGCGACACCATCATGCTGGCAAGTTGCTCACCAATTTGTGCGGGTGGCGCTTGCTGAATGCTGGTGATCCCCATACTGGCGGTCAGCTCATCAACGGGTGTATCGCAACCAATCACACACACTTTTTCTTTATGGTTGAATCGAGTGTTGTGCAATCGCATGACCGCCAAAGCGGCACTGCGCGCGCTGGTGCTGGTTAAGCAAATCAGCGCAGTGATATTCGGGTGCTGGAGAAGGAATTCGGCACAAGCGAGGTAATTTTCTTCCTCGTCAAAACCGACTTCTAGACAGTGTTCGGACGCAATCGAAAGCCCAACTTGCTCGGCGGCGTTGTGAATGCCGCGTTGTCTTTCTTGAGCGAAAAAATATCGCTCACTCACCGAGACCACGCCAATGTCACGATGGCCTTGTTCGTAAAGGCGAGTCAGGCTTAAATGGCCAACTTGGTAATTATCCAAATCCAACCACGCAAATTGCGTTGCCCGTTCGGTGCGTCCGTAACACACAAAAGGCACGTTGAGCTTTAATAAACGATGGACTTTTGGGTCGTTGACCCGAGTGCGAAGGAGCAAGAATCCGTCCTGATCGCCGGCTTTGACAAGGCGTTCAAACTCGCTTAATTCCTGCTTGCCAGTATCGATTGCCACCACTTGCAGTAAATAGCCTTCTGCTTGCAGCGCTTGTCGAGTTCCGGCAAGAACCTTCGAAAGAATGGTGTCGAGATATTGCATGTCTTGGCTTGGAACAATCGCCGTTATCACACGCTTTGCTTGTACCCAATGTGCCGCATCGGCGCCTTTTAATTGGTAACCCTGTCGCGCGGCTTCTTTCAACACGCGCTTCTTCGTACTCGGGCTAATGTCTGGGTAATCGTTCAGTGCTCGTGACACTGTGGATACCGACAAATCCAACTGGGTTGCTATCTCTTTAATTGACATAAATTATTTCACTGCACCATTCTTATTTTTATCACTGTCCATCATTCAAAGCGTTTTTAAAAGCCCTAATCGTGCATTCTGTGACCAGCAACAAATGACGTTAAGACCGAAAATGTTTCGATGCAATGATTAATTTTTGCACAACTTAAGTGCAAAAAATGGACGCTGTATTAAGAGGGCATGAAAAGACCTCAATGATAGGTGTCTATCATTGGGACTTTATTGAGGTGTTTTGATTAATTGCAGGCGAGAGTGTCTACGTCTGACAATACTGCGTAATAGGTTAGGCTTGGTTTAATTGAGCGGGTCATTTTTTTGGCTTCGAAAGCCTCTGGTATAGTGATGTCTTTATAGTTATTAAGGGTAATCTCTGGGTTGGTTAAATACCCTTTTGATGCAATGGTTCTACTGGCATTTATGCTGGCTTGAATGTCTAATTTTAGTGCTTTCCCATCTTTGTCCAATAGTTTAGATAGCATTTTGAGTTCATCTGGGGTGAATGAAAATGCGGCATTTAAAGAAAGGCTAGCTTCTTCGTTAGCGTTGTAATACAGCTCTTCTGCCGCCAAGGTCATGGTAACGATTTTTAATCGGCCAGCGTCGGGGCGCTTTTGGAGTAATCCTAGTTCAGAGCAAGACATCTGATAGCGTTCAATAATTAGACCCTTTATTACAGTATAACCAGAGGCCTTTTTATTTGAGTTTACGGTTGCCGAATTTGACTCTGATTGAACAACCACGCCACTTTTCAACTCATGGTTTTCTGCCCAGTTATAGACTATTTGATTTGGTGCGATGGCGAGCGCTTCTACTTTCAAGCTGGCTTCTTGTAATGCGAGTAGCGCTTTTTCTTTTGTTTCTCTCTGTGTCGAGCAAGCCGATAGTGCCTGCCGTTTTTCATCAGAGGTTATGTTTTTTACGTCTTGAATTGGATGCTTCGTCAAGCAGGCTAAAAAATGTGTATTTGAAGTGACGTATTTTAAAGATAATTTCTTTTCTTCGTTGATGGCTTTAAGTAGATCGACAATGGTTTTACTTTGAGGTGTCTCATCGCTTTTAGAAGAGTAATATTCTTGATAAATTCTTCCTTTATATTCTAAGTTTGAATCTTGGTTTGTAGCTGCTAAATAACCGAGTGTATTGAGACAATTAGACGTGAAAGGAGAGCGATAGCCACTTGCGACACAAACTTGTCCGACCCTTAGCCCTAGTTGCCCATTCAAAGAAACATAGGTTGTTTGTAATGGGTGGCCTTGGATAAACCACTTGGTGGGATGCATTCCAACGCCATCGTTCTGAGCGGAGACGGTTAGACTATCCACCACATTAAGTTGAGTGTTTGAACAAGCGGTTAGTAATGAGATAAAAGTGAGAGGGAGCAGAGCACGCATACCAATTGCCTTTTTTATTTACGATTCCTTGACAAAATGTAGAGTGTTTTTTGAACAATGACAATATTGTCATTTTAAATAATGTCTTTTTTTAAACTTATCGTCGCTCTTAATTTATGAAGGCCTCACAAACTCCTTTCTCGCTCTATCTATCTTCTCTCGCATAAAGCAGTCTTCCGCGTGGTCGTTGATCAGTCCCATGGATTGCATGAAGGCGTACAATGTTGTTGGACCGACGAATTGCCAGCCTCGCTTTTTGAGCTCTTTAGACAGGGCGACAGACTCATCGCAGGTCGTTTGAGTTTCTGGTGGCGGAAGTGTGCTTTCGTCGGGTTCGTAACGCCAGAGGAAAGCCGCTAGTGAACCTTCTTTTTCGATCATTTCTAGGGCGCGTTTGGCGTTGTTGATGACGGCGAGAATCTTGCGTTTGTTACGCACGATCCCTTTGTTATCTAAAAGCGCTTCAACGTCTTTGTCACTAAATAGCGCGACTTTGTTGAAGTCAAAATGCTGGAAGGCACTACGAAAGTTTTCGCGCTTAGTCAGAATGGTTCGCCAGCTCAATCCTGATTGAAAGGTTTCTAGGCAGAGCTTTTCAAACAAACGGCGATCATCATCAATAGGAAAGCCCCATTCCGTATCGTGGTAATCAGGGAAGTCTGGCGCAGCGCTCGCCCATGCGCAGCGGTGGTTATCGCCCATTTGCATGGCTCTGGCCTTTTTCTAGTTGGGTTTGGGCTTCTAGTTTGCTGATAAGAGCGTCATAAAAGTCTTTGGCAATCCCCGAAAGAGGGCTCAAGTTAGACGTCAGAACTTCTAGCGGTTCTATTATGTTTGGCGAAAAAGGTTTCAAGACGACATTGGGTAATTGGAATACCTTATCAAAGTAACGACAGTTCAGAATATCGACCAGTGTTGCGCCCATGCCTAAATTAACAAATGAAAGACCGTGGATCGTGGTGTGGACTTCTAAGGTTCGATTAAATGGCAGTCCGATGTCAGCATAAATGCGTTTTAACGTTTTCGTGGTGGCATTTTCTGAATCGAGTGTAACCCAGTTGAGACCTTGTAAGTCATGTGGAGTAATGACGTCTAATTGGGCGGCGGGGTGGTTTTTAGGCACGGCACAATAGCAGGCTAAATTAAAGGCTACTGAATCGTGTTTTGATGAGCTTTGTGCTTTATCAACCAAGCCAATTTGGTATTGCCCTGACGCGATGCCTTGACGAATCTCTGTACAGGCCGAGAGGTGTAAGCTTACCTCCACACCTGGGTTATTGGTCATATACTCCGCGATGAGCTCGGGTAGAAATTGGTAAGACGGGCCAAAAGTTGTGCAAATACGCAGCCTTCCCACTTTATTATTTTTCGCACTTTTTATGCTGTCATGTAAATGATTGACGCCTTGCAGTAAACCATAAACTTCGCCATGCAAATAAAGCGCTTCATCCGTTGGAATGAGCTTGCCGTTATTACGAACAAACAGTTTATAGCCGATTTCATCTTCGAAATTGGCGAGCATTTTACTGGCGGCAGGCTGGCTTACATTGCTGCGCTCAGCGGCTCGTGTAATGCTCCCTGTGACAAAGACTTCATGAAATATACGCAGTTTATTGATGTTCATAGGCATAACCTAAAGTTATTAGACCATTTATAATATTCATTATGATTATGTAGAATCTTAACATAAGATCTTAACGGTTAGTTGTTTGACCTGCATCAGAAAATTTAATAAAACGATGCAATCACGGTATTACAACCCCTCCCTAACCCTCCCCTTGAAGAAAGGGGAGGGAACAAGAGTTTTAGTTCCTCCCTGCCAAAGGGGAGGGAACAAGAGTTTTAGTTCCTCCCTGCCAAAGGGAAGGAGGCGATAACTTTAGCTCCTCCCCCTGACAAGGGGGAGGTTGGGAGGGGGTGCCGAATAAAAAGAAATTAAAAATTCAACAGCATATAAAAGGAACGAACAATGAATAAATTTTCTATGGTACTCGCTGCAACAAGCACGCTTTTAGCGGCAAACAGCTATGCAGCGGATACAGTATCAACACTAGACGCGGTCAAAGAGCGCGGCTATGTAAATTGTGTTATTGGCAACTCATTTCCAGGGTTTTACAGCTTAAACAAAGCGGGTGAATGGCAGGGAATGGACATTGATATATGTCGAGGCGTGGCGTCGGCTGTGTTTGGCGACGCTTCTAAAGTGAAATTTTTGCCGGTTCAATGGGCTCAAAGTTTTACTTCGATTAAAAGTGGTAAGGGTGACATTTTATCAAAAGGTATGACGTGGACGCTTTCGCGTGATGCCGCGCAAGGACTGGATTTTTTAGATACCTATTTTTACGATGGCCAAGGTTTTATGGTACGTAAAGATTTGGGCGTGAAGTCGGTAAAAGAACTTAAGGGTGCCACGGTTTGTGTACTGACCGGAACATCCAGTGAGCTAAACATCGCCGATTACAGTCGGGCGCACAATTTAGACATCAAAACCGTGGTATTCGACGATTCCTCAGTTCGTAATACGGCCTTTTTTAATAAAAACTGTGACGCGCTAACCAATGACAAATCTGGTTTGGCCGCTCAGCGTTCTGCTGCTCCGAATCCAGATGACTATATGGTTCTGCCTGAAACGATTTCTAAAGAAGCCTTATCTTTTGCGGTAAAACAAAACGACAGCGAATGGGCGAATGTTGTGAAATGGACATTTGCAGCCATGGTCGCAGCAGAAGAGTTTGGTGTGAATTCTAAGAATGTAGAAACAATGCGTGCTGAAACTCAAAGCCCTGTCGTAAGACGCTTATTGGGTACCGAAGGGGATTTGCATACAGGATTAGGTTTGCCTCAGGATTGGGCGTACCAAGTGATTAAAAACGTAGGAAATTACGGTGAAATATACGAGCGCAACGTAGGACCAAACAGTGTGTTGGGTATTGATCGAGAAGGCACGCTAAATGCGTTATGGAAAGATGGCGGCATGATGTACGCCAAATCTTTCCGCTAGTAATGATAGAGACAGGTTGATGCAAATCAACCTGTCTTTACTTTGATTTTTTATCTTCTTTCGGTACATAGATATGACTCAGCCCTCTGTATCCAAACCGTCAAAAAATACACCTAAGCAAACGAATTTATTTTTGTCCCTGATAGAAAAGAACAGGTTATTGCTTAACGATGACTCATATCGAGCGGTGGTTTTACAAGCGGTTGTCCTCGCGGCTGTTTTGTTTGGTTTGTGGTTCTTGTTTTCCAATGCCAGTGAAAACCTCAACCGACTTGGTATGACGTTTGGTTTTGATTTTTTGCAAGTTACCGCTGGTTTTAATATTAGCTGGAGCTTAATTCCTTACGATTCCAGTATGAGTTATTGGCGAGTGTTTTTCGTTGGTATTGTTAATACGCTTATATTGTCTTTTTGCGTGATTGTGGTCGGTACCATCATAGGGACGGCGGTAGGGATCTTAAGGTTATCAGCGAACCCATTGGTTTCTCAACTGGCTCGTTGGTACGTAGAAATTGTGCGTAACGTGCCATTATTAATCCAAATTATTTTTTGGTTTACGGTGGTTTTTTCTACTTTGCCAGCCCCACGCCAAAGCTACCATTTGGGCGAATGGCTCGTTCTTAATAATCGTGGACTTTATGTTATTTCATTGGAAAGTGCCTTTTCATGGGGATGGATTTTCGCTCTGATTGGTGCTTTAGGTGCCGCGATTTATGGTCTTTTCCGCTGGTCCAAACCGTATTACAAGGTGTCTGGTTCTCGTTCTGCAGGTTTTTATATCGGCTTAGTCTTCTGGGCTGTTGCTGCTTGCTGGGCCGTTTGGTTTATTTCCCATTCCTTGTCTTTGTCTATTCCGACGTTACAGGGATTCAATTTTAGCGGCGGTGCGTTTCTCCCCGCCTCTTTTGGTGCTGCGTTTGTCGCCATGACAGTGTATCGATCGGCGGCCATTGCCGAAACGGTTCGTGCGGGAATGCAATCCATTGATCGGGGTCAGTCTGAGGCGGCGTTTACCATTGGTTTTTCGCGTGTTCAGTCATTGCGCTTGATTCTGATTCCTCAGGCAATCCGTTCCATTATTCCTCCGATGACCAATTCTTGGTTAGCCGCCACAAAAGATTCGTCGTTGGCGGTCGCCATTGGCTTTCCTGAGCTGGTTTCTGTCTTTATGCAGACCTCGATGAATCAAACCGGCCGGGCGATCGAAATTATCTTCATGGTCATGGGGTTTTATATATTCATCAGCTTGCTGATCTCTTACTTGCTCAACAAGTTCAACGACAGTGTGCAATATAAGGTGCGATAAATGGACGATTTGAATGTGAACAATGAACCTGCTTTGAAGCAATTCGTACCAACACCATCACGTCCTCCTCGTAAGAGTGAAAGAGGAATTATCGGTGCGATTCGTCATCGTTGTTTTAATAGTATTGGCAACAGTTTATTGACCTTGTGTGTTGCGGTTGTGTTGTTTTATTTATTGAAATACATCTTGGATTGGGCGGTTTTTAATGCTGTTTTTATCGCCGATAATCGTCGTCAATGTATGGATATCAGCCCAGATGGTGCGTGTTGGGCAGGTGTTATCAGTTGGTTTAACGGTTTGATCTATGGCCGTTTTCCACTGGAAGAACAATGGCGAGTCAACAGCGGCGTGTTGCTTGGTCTGGCGTGGTTATTGCCGCTGATGTCTAAGCGCGTGGCGTTGAGAAACTTTATTTTACTGTCTTGGATCGGCTTATATCCTTTTGTGGGTGCGTATCTTTTCTTAGGTGGACGTTTTGGTGCTGAGCTGGGGCTGGTTCATGGCACGATGACCTGTTTTGCATTGGCTTTTTTAACCATTATTTACACCAACTGGATTTTGTCGGGGCTTGGGAAAAAAGGTCTAAACGAGTTGTTTGTTCCACTGGTGTCGCGTTGGGTACAGCGTCGCATTCATCTGCTTAGTTTTCTGACGATCTTGTTATTGGTGGCGTTGTTCATCGCTTTTGGACTCAGCTATGTTGCATTGGAACCGGTTGCGATTGAACGCTGGGGCGGGTTGTTTTTAACCTTCATTATCGCGGGGTTTGCCATCACGATGGCGATTCCGGTCGGCGTGGTATTGGCGTTGGGTCGTCGTTCTAAACTGCCTGTAATTCATTGGATCTCGATGATTATTATCGAGCTGGTTCGGTCTGTTCCTTTAATTACGGTGCTGTTCATGGCGGTGACCTTGTTGCCGATCTTTTTACCGGCGGACATGGAGTTTAATAAGCTTACTCAAGTTCTGGTGGCGGTGTGTTTGTTTGCTGGCGCGTACATGGCCGAGAACATTCGCGGCGGCTTGCAGGCGATTCCAAAAGGCCAATACGAAGCCGCAGCGACGCTCGGTTTAGGGTACTTACATACCATGGTGTTGGTTATTTTGCCTCAGGCTCTAAAAATGATGATTCCCAATATCATGACGTCTTTTATTAGCTTGCTGAAAGACACCACATTGGTTTCGATTATTGGTTTATTCGACATCATGTTGATGGCGCGAAACATTGCGAATGACAAGGATTGGGTGGGATTGCATACGGAGCCCTTGGTGATGATTTCCGTTTTGTTCTTTGTCTTGTGTTACAGCATGTCCCAGTACAGCTTGAATCTTGAAAAACGTCTTAAGGTGGATCACTAATGACACTGCCATCGGCAAATTTAGCTAAGAAAACCGTGACCAATACGGCGATAAAAATTGAGAACTTGAATAAATGGTATGGCGATCATCATGTTTTAAAAGATGTGTCATTAGATATTTTTGAAGGCGAAATTATGGTGATCTGCGGACCTTCTGGGTCAGGCAAGTCGACCTTAATTCGCTCTTTAAACCATCTTGAAGAATACCAAGAAGGTGTTGTGTCGGTTTTTGATCAGCCGCTTTCTCGGGATAGCCAGAGTCATAAAGTGATACACCAAACCATGGGCATGGTGTTTCAGAATTTTAACCTTTTTCCTCACCTTACCGTCTTACAAAACTGCGCTTTGGGGTTGATGTGGTTGCGTAAAATGTCGGAAAGAGAGGCTGAAAAGAGAGTGATGGGCCTATTGGATCGTGTTGGCATCGCCAATTTAGCGTCGCGTTATCCGGGGCAACTATCGGGAGGCCAGCAACAACGCGTTGCGATTTCTAGGTCTCTCGCGATGGAACCCAAAATTATGCTGTTTGATGAACCAACCTCCGCTCTGGATCCGGAAATGGTCAAAGAGGTCTTGGATGTGATGGTTGATTTAGCCAAAACCGGTATGACCATGGTGTGCGTTACCCATGAGATGGAGTTTGCACGACAAGTTGCCGATCGAGTGGTGTTTATGACGGATGGTGAAATTGTTGAAGTCGGTCCGCCAGAGCAAGTATTGGTTCACCCTCAATGGGACAGAACAAAAGAATTTTTACAACACGTGCTCTAAGTTAACGAGCGCGTACACCTCCCTTATTTTTATGGAATGAAATCGATATGTTGGCAAAAAACAGATCGACGTATAGCAACATGCCTTATTGGCTGGCGGATACGTCTTTGGCGAGCAAAATTCACTCTAATGCCCGGTTTGAAATCCCACAAAAAGTGGATGTAGTGATTGTTGGCGGTGGGTTTACCGGAATCTCTGCGTCCATTACCTTAGCTCGCGCGGGTCTAAAAGTGGTTGTGCTTGAGGGTGGTCGTTTGGGGGAAGGAGCCAGTTGTCGAAATGGTGGGTTACTTGGCCCAAGTTTCAGCAAATTGGGCGTAGAAGGACTGGAGCGCCAATACGGTCGTGACAGTGTTCACTCAACGATAAAAGAGAGTTTGGTGGCGTTTAATTGGCTGGTGGACTTCATCAAAGAAGAACAGATCGATTGTGATTTGTCCTTATGCGGCCGATTTCGTGGCGCCAGTCATCCTAGCCATTACGCTGACTTAATCGAGCAAGCGGAAGCGCTGGCGAAGGTGGTCGATTTTCCTGCGATTGCGGTGAGTCGTCAGGATCAATTCCAAGAAGTTGGCTCAAATGCCTATTATGGTGGCGTTGTGTATCCTACGGATGGCACGTTACAACCAGCGAAACTGCATCGTGGGCTTTGCCAAATCGCCCAACAAGCGGGCGTATTAATGCTAGAACACACCATGGTTCGAGGCGTTACTAAGCAAGGGAATCACCACCAAGTACAATTTGATGGCGGCATGATCAACGCAGATCAAGTGATTATTGCCACGAATGGCTACACGGGAAACGAATTTGGCAAATTCAAACGTCGTGTCATTCCTATTCGCTCCGCGATGATCGCAACAGAAGAACTGCCTGAGTCACTCGTTCGCTCCGTCAGTCCGAAATTACGCGCCCATGGCGGCACTGAACGATTGGTGGCGTATTATCGACCTTCGCCAGATGGTAAACGCATTTTGTTTGGCGGCCGAGCATTTGGTAAAGGTGATCAACCTCAGTTGTATTCGAAATATTTACAGGACTTTATGATCCGTACGTTTCCTCAGCTACAGGAAGCGAAAATTGATTATGCGTGGTCGGGTTATGTGGCGTACACCTTTGACCATGTGCCGCACATTGGCAAAATGGACAATATGCACTACGCCATGGGCTATTGCGGGTCAGGCGTAGGACGAGCCAATTATTTTGGTCGAAAAATCGCTCAACAGGCGCTTAACCTCACCGAAGGGAAAACATCGTTTGATGATTTTCCTTTCAAAACGCGCCCGTTATACACCGGAAAACCTTGGTTTCTGCCCGCCATTATGAAATGGCATGACTTCGCAGATCGACGCGGATGGTAACAACGTTATCTTGGCGCGTTTGCTGACTGTTATTTTGTTGGTTTTCTAATGGGGCTAATTATTGATTGCCGAGTGCTGATTGCAGAGTATTAGCCGTCTTTTACTGCTTGTAACCGACTCGAATCAGCAACGACGATCGCGTCTAGATACTGGGCAATTTTCTCAGCATTCCGTTCCCGATCATGACTCCAAGCATGATCGGGGCGTCGTAACCAATCCACACATCGTTGCCTATTTTTGCATCGCCTTTATAGGGTAAGTCACCTTCTTTTGAAATTTTTCAAATAACCTATTTGCTGAAATCCCGACATGAGCGTTTTTTCGTCTGGGCTTGGTCCTTTCATGTGACCTCCTCTTAGTGCTTGAAAATCTGTCTAATCATGACCATTCTTTAAGTATCCCAATGGGATTTGATTTTATAGTAATGACTTCATATTTTAAAAGTTATGCTAAGTTGGCTGTTTTTTGATCTTCTTTGTGAGTTTTCGACGATTTTACATCGATCTGTAACATATCTGTCATCTCGATGTTTTCTAGTATCTGTATAGTCTGAAGTAATGTATTTAAGGTGAACCTATTTATGCCTTCAAACCCCGTTTTATTGACGCTTCAAGAGCATGTATATTTTCTCTTGAATGAAGTCGAAACACACTGCCATATTGTAGAACTTTTTTTCACATCAGGTGCTACCGGATTGCTGCCCAATATTCGTGGTCGACGTGGCTATGTTCAAGCGCTGCGTGAGAAAGCAGACATTGAAACCGCTCGCTTATTAGAGCGCCGTAAAGTCAATACAACCTTTCACGCCCAAGTTAGCGGCATGCATTCTTTAGTGATCGCGCTTGAGATGTTGACCAAGCATTGCTTTGATTGCGTGCGTGAAGGGACGTTAAGCGCGCCCTATGAACACCCTGCAGGCCAAGATTGTTGTAAATTGGCCAAGCGTATACGACGCGCTTTACGCCTTGTTAAAGTCGGTGTGGCGGATAACCGACGTCGCACGGGCATCAAATTGGGCCGACGCACTCATAAGCTGCTGGCCAGTTACAACGAGCTGCAAGCTCAGACATTACAAGCGAAATTAACGCTGAGCGATGAGCAGTTACAAGCGGCGATTTTAAGCAATGTCAGTTTGAAACGATTGATTGAACAATTAAGTGTGGTCGCGGAAGCCTTGATTAAAGCGGATCTTGGTCAAGTGGCGACCTTGCAGAATTACCCTCATTTATTGGACAGTGCATCCAACCTTAACTACAACTTGAAAGATCTAAAAGTCAGGCGCCTAGCATTAACTCGGTCTGGCAGCGCGATTGCGGCGATCTCGCATAAAAGCGAGTCTGGAAAGAATGTGCTCGCGGTCTACAAAGAGGGAGATCGCATCAAAATTGACGAGGAAGTGGCGGGTGTGAATCATTGGCGCACTATCGACCCTCGGCTTGCGCCCAGCGTTCTTTCTCAAACAGGGAGGCTGAATAATGGCGAAGAGAATGAGCAATCGTCTTTGTTGATCGAGCATATTCCGGGCAAAACATTAGAGAAACTGTTGCTTGATGGGGATAAAGACGGCGCTCAGGCCGCGCTTAATATTTTGTTTAAAACACTCAATAAGACATGGAAAACCACGCTAACGCCAGAATCTTGCTCGGCAAAGTTTATGCTTCAGCTGCAAAAACGGATTGGCGACAGTCGCAGGGTTCATCCTGAGTTTTTTAAAGATGAAGAACGGATTTGTGGTTATGTGAGTGCCAGTTTTGATGAATTGGTTGAAAGGGTTGCCATACAAGAAACGCAATGGCGCGCGCCCTTTTCAGTGCTGACTCATGGAGACTTTAACGTTGATAACCTGATCTATGACGATGTTGAACAGCGTATTTATTTTATCGATCTGCATCGCGCGTCTTACTTTGATTATGTGCAGGATTTGTCGGTGTTAATGGTGTCTATCTATCGTTTGCAAGTGCTCAGTGGCGTCACTCGAAAACAGATGATGGACAGTGCCAAAGCGGTTTATCACTTTGGGCGACGCTTCGCTAATCGACAACAAGATGAGACATTTGAAGTACGGCTGGCCGCAGGTTTAGCGCGTTCATTTGCCACCTCCACGCGTTTTATTTTTGATAAAAAACTGGCGTCTCGTATGCATTTACGCGCTCGATATTTGCTGGAACGTTTAGCGAAACTGACGCCGGAACAAGCTCAGACATTCACCTTACCATTGAGAGAACTTTATGTTGAATAAGCCAAAAATCGGGGTCATTGGTATCCCTGGGAAATGGTCTACGGAAGTGTTGGCCGATCGATTAGAAGAGCGCACGGGATTTCGTGCGGTGATCGACATGAATCAGGTCGAATTGCGTTTAGACACTCAGCAACTAATGTATCAAGACCTCGACTTAATGACACTGGACGGTTTGATTATTAAAAAGATCAGTGAAGTCTATTCGCCTGCCACAGAAGATCGCATCCACATGCTGTCTTATGCGGAGCGTGCTGGCGTGAAAATGTTCAGCCCAACGCAGAGTGTTGGTAACTTGGTGAATCGATTGAGCGGCACATTGGCGTTGCAGCAAGGCCATATTCCGATGCCAAAGACACGCGTCACCGAAAGCGCAGAGCAAGCGTTTACGACGGTGCGAGAATTTGGCTCAGCGATTTTGAAACCGCTGTATTCCACCAAAGCACGCGGCATGATTATGCTGACCGAAGACGACAGCGACGAATTTGTTCGCAACGCATTGGAAACGTATCGCCAGAGTCAGACTATTTATTACATTCAGCAAACCGTGAAACTGGATGGTCGTGATCTGGGTATGGTGTTTGTGGGTGGTGAATACCTTTGTACTTATGCCCGTGTTGGCAACAAAGACTCTTGGAATACCACGATTAACAGTGGTGGAAAATATGAATTGTTTGAGCCAGATGCGGCACTGATTGAACTGGGTCGTCGAGCGCAATCTTGTTATGACTTGAGCTTCACTACCGTCGATATTGCCTTGACGGATCAAGGTCCAGTCGTGTTTGAAGTGTCGGCATTCGGTGGTTTTAAAGGCGCGTTAGAAGGGTGTAATATCGACGCGGCCAGTGTGTACGCCGACTATATTTTGAAGGAGATCACCAAACCATGATTAAAACATTATTGAACCTATCCCATGTGGATGAAGGGCTCACCCATTGCGTTCATGATATCCGACTGACATTTGCTGAGTTGTCTATCACAGTGCATTCCAATGAAGCCATGTTACTCGCTGGCTTGGCCGATTATTATCGTAGTTATTTAAAAACAAATACGAGTGTGACGTCGTCGTTGAACTTGTATGTCATAGAGCAAAGCGCCGTTGGTGATGAACTGGATTGGTTAGAAGTGCCTAGAGAAGCGGGCAAACAAGGCCGAAAAGAAGGTTTTCTTGATGTAGCGGATGGCCGTTGGATTAAAAAATTCAAAACGGGCATGGCCTTTTTACAACGGACAGAAAAAGCCATAGCAGTGGGCCCTTGCGCGGCCAATTTAGCGCAAATTATTAACTTTATTAATAACCAATTCCTTAACCATTACTTGCGCCAAGGTTTTACTTTAGGTCATGCGTCTGGGTTTAGTGTAAAGGGTGAAGTAACAGCTATTGCAGCAGGCTCTGGTGGCGGTAAATCCACGCTAATGCTGCGTTGTCTCGAAAATACAGAACGTGATTTTCTCACCAATGATCGTATTTTGCTGAAAAAAACCGCACATGGAACGTCCGCGATTGGCTTGGCAAAACTGCCTCGGGTAAACCCTGGTACCTTGCTGCATTCCGATCGTTTGCGTCACATTCTGCCGGAATCTCGACAAGACGTATTATGCCAAATACCTCGAAATGAACTATGGTCATTAGAGGAGAAGTACGATGTACAGATCGAAGACAATTATGGTGAAAACCGTGTGCAGTTAGCGGGTAATTTGGCTCGCCTGATTATGCTTGATTGGTCATTGGACAGCTCGGAACCGACACAAATAGAACGAGTCAATTTATTACAACAAGCCGACGTGATAGAAGGACTGCGCAAACGCCCAGGGCCTTTTTATCAAGATAAAGACGGTGCTTTTACGGATCTCAATGCCATTGACTCTGTGGCGCACTATGCCAGCGAACTCGAGAATGTGGACGTTTATCGTTTAACGGGAAAAATCGATTTTGACCGTGCTTATGATTTGATTGCTACCTTGGATCAACCATGATCGCTCGCATCGCGCTGATTCGCCACGGTGCTTACGAACAGTTGAAAAATGTGCCGAGCGCTTTGCAGCCTTTCCCTCTAACCGAGGAAGGTGAGCAAGAGGTGCGACAACAAGCCCGCACGTTTGGTGAGTGGTTAACGCGCAATGGTCTGCGACTGGATCCACAAGTGGACTCGTCGACTTTATTGCGAGCGTGGCAGACGGCGATGATTTACATCGAAGAATTACGTGAACATTTTGATAGAGAACCACAAGTGGTGTCGTTTCCTACTTTGTGTGAGCGCAGTGTTGGCGCCGTTGCCAACTTGCCTGTAGAAGAAATCGAAAGGGTGTTAGCGCTGGATCCGCGTTTCTCCACACCGCCAGAAAATTGGAAATCAGACAGCGACTATTGTTTGCCTTTCGATGGTGCCGAGTCATTGCTACAAGCAGGTCAAAGAGTGGCGGATCATATTCAAGCCTGGCGATCTCAGCACTCCATATTTGAAGGTAATCATGAAGGCGATGGTCTGGTTAAGTTGTTGGTGGGGCATGGGGCATCGATACGTCATGGGGCGTTTCATTTAAATGTCATACAATTTTGCGATATTAAACGGCTAAGTATGTTTTATGGCCATCCCATCGTGTTGGAGTTTTCTAACGATCAGCCAATAAAAAAAGGGTTCGGAGAGTGGAAGCAACGTCAAACCCATGATGTACCCGATTAAATATTCCGAATGTAAAAAGTGATTTGTCATCTAATTTTAAAGGTAAGCCAAGTATGCAGAGCCCTATTCCCGCTATTATAGATCGTCCTAATCACACGGAGATTATTGCTCGTTTACCGAGTGAATGGACGTCGTGGCCTCGGGATGATAGCTCGGTAAACAGTCATGTTTTGGCCACCAATAAAACGCCACCACGCTTTAAAAAGAACAAAATACGTTGGCCAAAGCGGTCCGTGGTATTTATTTCCGATCCGCATGCCGATGCATTCGCTTTTGAAGCCTCTTTGATTGCCGCTGGTGTCGCAGAGCGTAAAAAGAAAGCCGGATTAGGCCATCTTACCTTGACGAAAAAAGGTCGTCAGGCAGAAATTATTGTCGGTGGTGATTGCTTGGATAAGGGGCCGAGTAACCTTGCATTGCTGCGCAGCGTGAAGCAGCTCTATAAGCTTAAAGCACGGGTGACGCTACTGGCGGGCAATCACGATTTGCGTTTGTTAATGGGTTTATTGGCGTTGGCGCGTAAAAAAGACGTGGGCAATCAGCATTTTTTCGTTCGAATGGGAAAGAAAGTGGTTCCGCTGTTTCGTGAAGTGTTTGACGAATATTTAGCAGACACAAAATGGGACAAAAAAATCCCCGATGAGGACGCCTGCCGTAAGCTGCTTTTCCCTGGAGACGATTGGTTTAAAGAATTTCCATTTCACGCCGCCGGTTTTTTGACGTCAGAAGGTATCGATCGTGAAGTGCGAAAAATGGAAACGAAGAATCACAGTTTCGAAAAACATTGTCTGTCTGCCGGCTTAAGTTTGCGGCAGGTGTATGCGACATCGTTGAAATGTCAGCAGTTGTTTCTGTATAAAAAAGGCGAATTTAACTGGTTTTTCCGCAAGATGGAATTGGTTGCTAAGCGTGGGTCGTTTCTATTTCTTCACGCTGGACTGGACGATAGCATGGGGCAAATGTTACTAAAAAGTGGCACAAACTACGCGAACAAAGCGTTTCACCGTAATTTGAAACGTCGCGACTTATTCAGTTTCTACTACAGTTCTATCGCCAATACGTTTCGTACTAAGTATCGGGACGCTGACCTTCCTTTGACGGCGCGTGGTGTGGAAGCGATTCACAAAGCAGGTATTCATGTGGTGGTACAAGGTCATATCAATCGTCAACAAGGTCAGCGCATTACCATTAAAAAGGGATTGGTTCATGTGGAGGCGGACATCACGCTGGATTCCCATTCACGAAAAGTAGAAGGATTAAAACACTACGGTATCGGCGCGACATTAATAGACAAGGACGCAGGTATTGTTGGCCTGAGCTGCGATTATCCAACGGCCAAAGTAATGACTGCCCAAGAATTACAAGGAATCTACGAATAAGCATTATGAAATCGAAAACAGAATTTAAATACGAAGCCCTGCTTGATCCAGACGATATTCAAGATGTACTAAAAGCGCTTTCTAAGGGACTTTGCAAAGGAAAGCTGGAGTTTAGTGATGAAAAAGAAGGCACATTACAGCTTGATCCAAAAGGGTTGTTGCGGCTAAAGGTAACCGCGTCGGATGACGAAGACAGCCAGCAGTTTGAAGTTAAAGTGCGCTGGGAGAAACGTCCAAAACGATTGAATAAAACGGCGCCAACGATCTCGTCTTGAGCCTTGTTTAATTTTTTAGAAAAAAACACAAAAAAATCCGCCTATTTGTTGATTAAAACAGCAAGGCGGCGAAGTTGGGAGATATCCGTTTAGAGTATTAAATGCCTGTCATTTTGTTGAGTGATTTTTTGAGCCCACTCGCAGACACCAGCAAAGGGTTGCCTTTGAGTAGTCCTTCCCCTTCTAAAAAGTCGTTGGTTACGCCACCGGCTTCGTCCACCATGATGAGACCTGCTAGGCAGTCCCAAGAGTTGATGTGGGGCTCGTAGTAACCAATCAGGCGACCTGACGCCACATAGGCCAGCATGAGCGCGCCAGAGCCATTACGGATGAACATACCGCCTTCACTTAATAACTTTTCGATAAAGTTAACGCAAAGAGAGGATGGGATTCTATGAGACGTTCCCACTCCCATCACACCTTCTTGTACGGAATTTACTTTGAGGGTTTCGACTTTTTTGTCGTTCACAAAACAGCCTTTACCCGCGATAGCACTAAAAAGTTCGTTGCTGTTTGGATCAAATATCAGACCGCACGCGATTTTGTCGTTCACCATTAGGGCAATCGAAATACACCAAGAGTGCATGCCGTTGAGAAAACACGCTGTGCCATCGATTGGGTCAATCACCCACAAATACTCGTTGTCACCCTTGGTGGTGCCTTGTTCTTCGCCGAGGAAGCCATCTTGCGCAAAGTGTTTTTGTAAGCCTTCAATGATGGCAATTTCTACATTACGGTCGGCAATACTTACCACGTCTTGGGGCTCCATTTTGGTTTCAACCACGAGTTTGTCTCGATTTCGAAAATAATCTAGAGCCTGAGCGCCGGCGACCTTTATCACTTTTTCGGCTTGTTCGAATCGGTCAAGAACCGCTTGATCTACTAAGTTATGAGCTAAAAACATGAGTTGTACTCCACTCTAAGCTGTCTTAACTAACGCAAGACCGCGATTTGAAAACGCAATAGACACATCGGAACCGACGGGAATTGCTTGCTCAACACGATAGTCAACGACGAATAAGCTACCCACTTCAGAATCGACATCGTATTGCATTTGGTTGCCTAAATAGGTTGCTCGTCTGACGTTGCCAGTGAGCCCTGTAGATTGATGATCAAGCTTGGATAACCGGACAGAACTTGGGTGTACCGCCAACTGTACGCGGCCCTTGCTAAAGTCACGTTGTGGCAAGGAACAACGCAATGCGCCAACGGCCACTTCCGCGGTGTGGCCATCGGTGGCGATGATGTCGGCGTCGATTAGATTAGCGTCGCCAATAAAGTCGGCAATAAAACTTGAGGCGGGCGCCTCATACAGTTCACGAGGGCTGCCTTCTTGAGCAATCACCGAGCGGTTCATCACAATAATACGATCAGACACGGCAAGCGCTTCTTCTTGATCATGGGTGACGTAAACCGCGGTCAAACCGATTTTTTGCTGAAGTTCGCGGATCTCCTCACGAACATGGCGACGTAATTTGGCGTCTAGGTTCGATAAGGGTTCATCAAGCAGTAGCACTTCGGGTTCGAGAACCAACGCGCGTGCCACGGCGACACGTTGTTGCTGACCACCCGATAATTCACTGGGAAAACGTTCTCCGTAACCTTCTAAGCCGACCAACTCTAATCCTTCCTCACTCTTTTCTTTGGCTTCGACTTTGTTCACGCCGCTGGCGCTCAGACCATAGGCGACGTTTTCGGCCACCGTCATGTGAGGAAACAAAGCATAAGATTGAAACACCATGCTGACGTCACGATCGGTCGCGGGCAGATGCGTAACGTCTTTGTTACCAATCATGATGCGCCCAGACGTTGGGTGTTCCAGCCCCGCCAGCATTCGTAACGTAGTGGTTTTTCCGCAACCGCTTGGCCCTAATAAGGTGACAAGGTTACCCGGTTCAATAGTGAAAGATACGTTATCAATGGCAGTCACATTGCCAAAGGTTTTAATGACGTTTTCAAAGCTCACTGAGCCTGATTTGTAATGAAGACTCATGCGTGTTTCTCCTTTAGAGAAGGGCCTGAATTAGAGGATGATGTCGTTGAGGCAGAGACAGATACGTTGCGTCTTAAGCGACGCTCCCCAACAAACACATTGATGCCGATGATTGTGGTCAACATGACTAGAATCAGTACGCTACAGTAGGCAATGGCAATGCCGTACTCGCCGTTTTCTACCAGCCCAATAATGTAAGACGTCGCCATGTTGTGATCGGCACTGACAAGGAAAATCACCGCACTGACCGAGGTGATGGCTCGTACGAAGCTATACACCAACGCCGCGATAATCGCAGGACGTAATAACGGAAGTATGATGCGTCGGAACGTCATTAGACTGTTTGCGCCCAAGGTCAATGAGGCTTCATCTAAGCTCTTGTCTAATTGGCTCATCGCCGCAATGCCACCGCGTACACCAACAGGCATATTACGGAAGACAAAACAGATAATTAGAATCACGCCCGTGCCAGTGAGTTCCAACGGTGGAACGTTAAAGGCAAGGATATAACTGATACCGATAACCGTGCCTGGAATAGCAAAACTCAGCATGGTGCCAAACTCAAAAGCGCTTTTCCATTTGAACTGCTGACGTACCAATAGGTAAGCGGTGAGCAAGCCAACGATGGCGGTGAATGGTGCGGCAATGGCTGAAATACTCAGTGTCGTCCACAGAGAATCCCACGCGGCGCCTTCCCAAATGACACCAAACTCGCCCCAGCCAATAGAGAATGCATCCTGATAGTGCTGAAAGGTAAAGCTGTTGTCGTAGCCCCAGTTCTGCACAAAGCCACCAAACATGATCATGCCGTAAATGACGATGGTTAACGCTGCCCAAGGCAAAGCCGTCATATAGCAGGCTAACTTCATTCCATGGTTTAAGCCCATATACGTGCCGGAATCCGCTTTGCCAGTCACGGTAGTATACGATTTCTTACCGATCCAATGACGCTGTAGAAAAAAGGCACTCAAGGTGAAAAATAGCAAAATGATGGCCAATACTGCGGCATAACCTTGGTCGTTTTGTGCCCCCACAATGGCGAAGAAGATTTCCGTAGAAAGAACATCAAAATCACCGCCAAGCACCATTGGGTTACCGAAATCGGCCAAGCTTTCAATGAAGGCCAGTAAAAAGGCATTGGCTAAGCCTGGACGCATGAGCGGCAGAGAGACGTTAACAAAAGTATGCCAGCGGTTTGCTCGCAAGGTTTGAGACGCTTCTTCCATAGAAGGGCTGACGCCTTCGACAACGCCAATCAACACCAAAAAAGAAATGGGAGTGAAAGACAGTACTTGGGCGAACAATACACCGGGCATGCCATAGATCCATCGACCTGGCTCAATATTAAACACATCAGCGAAGATTTCTGTCACCACGCCAGAGCGGCCAAATAATAGAATCAGCGCCAAACCAATGACAAACGGCGGTGTGATAATCGGTAAAACGGTGAGCAGGCGTAACGATTTTTTCCAACGAAAGCCAGTGCGTGTGACCACTAATGCGAAGGACAAACCGAGCAAGGTCGTGATAGTGGCAGTCAAAACGGCCAGCGTCAGCGAGTTCCATGCGGTGCCGCAAGTATAACCATCGCTTAAACACGATAATGACCAAATGTTATCGCTAAATAATTTGCCAAAGAACGCGGTCGGTGCAAATACGCCGTCGTTATTCATAAAGGCGCTAAGCAATACTTGGCTAACGGGGAAAAAGACAAACAAGCCAACCAAGGCAACGATCAAACCTATGCTGCCAGTGACAAACACATCACCCTTCAAAAAACCGGTCGCAGCAAGCCCTGTGGTTAATAGCATCAAAAAAGACAAACCGCAGAGCATGGCGCCGTAGCCAAAGCCGTATTGTTGTTGTTCTAACTCACCAAATAAGGTGTCTAACCCAGCAAACTGCCAGCCACTGATGCCAATGGCAAAGCCTTGGCTCATCATGTAAATAAGGCCGAGAGCTCCCGAAAAAATCAGATAACGACTGTATCTTGGGTCATTTTTTTGTAACGAAATGAGTCGTAATGGTGCGATTAAAGGTAAGGCTAACGGCAGCAGCCAGAGCTTGTCACCAAGCATTCCTTGTAAAATCGCTGGCGCGTAATATAAGTCGGTTGGGTAACCATCGGTTAACCAAACAAATGACCAAAAGCCGTCTTCGAGCAGATACCAAGGCATCAGTAAAAAACCGATCCAGCCGAGTAACAGCCACGGGATAAAAGAGTGTTTCACGATCGATACTCCAAACAGTAACTTGAATCTCTACTGGGCGCGATGACCCAGTAGATCTCAGGAAAAACCAAGTATGTCTGAATGATTAACGTGGTAGAGATTTGATCTCAGCATCCCAACGTTGCAACAAATGTTGGCGCGTGTCCGCGGACCCATATTTTGCAAAGTCGTAATCGATCAGTTTTAGAGTATCGAAATCAGGCGCGCCTGGCGGCGTTGTTGCCAATTTGTTCGATGGTACTTGATACGCGTTGGCTTTATCGGCCATGGTTTGAATGTCAGGACGTAAGGCAAACTCAGCCCAGATTTTGGCTTCTTTTAAGTGACGAGCGCCTTTTACTATGCTCATCGATCCCACTTCATAACCAGTGCCTTCACAAGGTGCGACGGCTTTGACGGGGTAACCTTTTTTCACCTGTTTGACGATGTCGTGAATGAAGGTGATACCGATGGCCGTTTCACCATTGGACGCGGCTTTAATCGGCGCGGAGCCAGATTTTGTGTATTGGTTGATGTTTTTGTGCAGCTGAGCAAGGTAATCAAATGCCTGATCTTCACCCATCATTTGCACAAAAGTCGCCAATGCCGTGTATGACGTGCCGGATGAATTAGGATTGGCAACTTGCACTTCGCCTTTGTAGATTGGCTTGGCGAGGTCTTTCCAACATTGTGGTGCTGGAAGTCCTTTGGATTTCAGAATGTCTTCATTGTAGCCAAAGCCCAGTGCGCCCGCGTAAACACCGACAGTACGATAACCGGATACTTTTGCTTGATTCTGAGCCCAATCACGTAGATCAGGAAGGGCTTTAGGTTTATACACTTGAGTGAGTTTTTCTGCCGCTGCTTGAAGGTGTGGATCACCGGTGCCACCCCACCAAATATCAATTTTTGGATTTTTCGATTCCGCTCGCAGTTGAGCGTAAGCTTCGCCTGAGCTCTTACGAATAAGAGCGACATCAATGCCTGTTTCTGCTTCAAAGCTTGTTTCCATCAAGCTACACCAATCTGTATCGGTTGAACAAATAACATTTAGCTTACCTTTTGCCATCGCAGGTGCGGCGCTGAGTGTCGCCGCTGTCGCGAGAGCAAGGCTAAGGATATAGGGAGAGTTTTTCATTTTTATATTGCCTCCTGATGTTTTGAATAGTTGTGCATACGTATGAACAACCAAATAAGCATACTAGGCAAATTACTATAACGAAAGGTTAATTTCAAAAAAAATAAAAACGAAATAAAAATTCTATTGTGATCAATAGGTAACGAAATACCGAGGGTAAAAAACCTGATTATTGGTGGGTGAAATTAATTGCTGGAGGGTTTTGTTAAGGTAGAGCGGTAGATAAGTTTAGCCGCAATAGCTTGTTTACTCGGAGGAGATGAGGGTAACTTCAATCGATTTAGCAGCGTTTGCATCACCGCTTTTGCCATGGTTGTTGAAGGTTGTCTGAGCGTGGTTAGATCGTACGATTTGTAGCTTGCGAGGGCCACATCATCACAGCCAATTACCCCGATTGATAGTAGGTCGCTGGTGGACAGTTGTTTTTTCGCGGCATCTAAAAAACCACAGGCAATATGATCCATGCAGAAAAAAAGACCATCTGGGCGGTTTTTAAGTGCCAATATTTGGGTGGCAATCTGGTAACCACTTTCATAGTTACCAGCTTCACAAAAGACTTCACTTGCCTGAACGATACCTTTATCCAGATAAGGGTGTAGATAGTTTAAGAAACCTTTAGCGCGCATTACGCTACTGAAGCTTGGGCTTTTGGCTCGTACGACCACAAGGTTGGTTTTACCGGATTTGAGGAATGCTTCGGCGGCCATGGCCCCAGCATTTTCATTGTCTAAATTGACGATGTCTGCCTCGTCAGAATGCTCAGTTCGATTCACTAATACCACTGGGGTACCGTGTTTGATGAAGGCTTTGCCAATATTTTCACTGGGTGTACCAGAGGTTATAATGACGCCGCTGAGTTGATATTGAATCAGCCCTTGTAAGTCTTCATCGATGGTTTGTCGATTGGATACGTCCATGACCATGGGACGAAGTCCACAGTTTTGCACTTCGATGATTAACTTATGTAGAAACTCAGAACGAAATGGATCTTCCAGACCAGCGGTGACAAGACCGACCAGATCGCTGCGCTGTTTAATCATGGTTTGCGCGGCTTTATTTACCTGATAACCCAGTTGCTCTGCGGCGGCAAAAACACGCTGACGTGTTGACTCAGATATTCGGCTATTTGGGTCAAAACTTCTCGATACCGTTGATTGAGAAACGCCCGCCAAAATGGCGACATCGGCAGAAGTGGCATTGCGCTTGTTCATGTTTTTGCTCTGATGAATGTTAAATCACGACTTTCCTGACAGTTTGAATAGTTTACATTACATTGGATTCGATGTGCGTAACGTTGATCGTATTCATGGTTTTTTAGCTCAATGGAAAGTACTTTTAACAAAACGAGTCTTATAAGGAATCGTCTGGTGATGTTTTCATCAATGGTTTTTGCTAAGTTGCAGTCTTTTCACCTTTCTTTTTTATGACAATAGAAAAGTATGAAATGATATTGAGAACAATTCACAATAACTTTTTTTAACCTAGCCTTAGTGTTACTTTGTGCAAGTGACGTTGAGTTGTTTGTGGAACGTCTTTGATCTGTTTTTCCAAATACTAAAAAGGAGAAGGGCTTTGGGAATGCATAAGAACCTCATCTTTATCTTTAGTTTGATGTGCTCGCCGGTAATAATTGCCGCGGGACCGGCTATTAACGAAATAAATTCCTGCCTTGCGCTGGTGGATTTTGTGGATATAAAATTAGACGAATCTTCTGACCAATATGATGCTGGTGACATGGTACGCATTCACAAAGGTTTGTCTGCTTATAGTGAGTTTCTCCAACATGACATTATTACTCCCAAGTTGTTAAGTATGTACGGAGGAAATGCGGATAGAGCAAAGCTGATGCAAAGGCTGTTTGAAAGACAAAGAAAGTCTTTTTTTCGACATCTTAATGAACGCTACACACAGAAAAAGCTTTTAACAGATTATGCGTCGGCTATTAATGATTGCTCAGGAAAAACGCGTCTCAGCGTAGAGGTGGCGAAAGCATTAAAAGCCGCGCTGGATAATATGGAGATGTTGGCAATGCAGAAATAGGACCTTTACTTTCTTTGTTACAAAATAGACATGACGGTATGACAAACCATGGCCGCTATTTTCCTATTTTTTTTATTCTACTTTCAAATCGGTTCTTAAAATCCAACGGGCTGCACTATTAAGTTAGCCGTCGACAGTAAGTGTTGCTCATTTAGATAGTTGAGCAGCTCTGTGTTGACGCCGTGTTGAATATTTTTCAATCCTTGATTGCCAAAAATACGATTCAATTCAATTACATAAGGCACTGATCCAACCATAGCTATGTCAAATCCTGCGTGGTTAATATCTAAAGATTCAGCGAGATAGGTAACTAGGTCTTGCGCTTCTTTTGGGATCAGAGCAACTTCCACCTGTCCGCCTTGGCTGACGTTATTATGAAAACCATTGTCTGATTGCAAGCGCCAATAACCGCTGACGATTTTATTTCCGACCCAAATAATACGCATATCTCTGTCTATTGGCAGATACTCTTGAGCATATAACACATCAGATTGAGCGATATAGTCGCGCCATTGGCCGAGTGTTTCTATCAAAAATACGCCATTCCCCATGCTGCTGCGTGGAATTTTTGCCACAAATGGCGACGGCATTTCATCCCAGATTCGTTCAGCTTCATAAGGCGTATTTGCTGCAATGATAGTATAAGGATGTTGTTGTGGTACGAGGGTACGAAATGTACGCGTCATTTCTACTTTATCGTGGCCTATCATATAAGAGGCAAGGCTTGGGAAAATACGTTTTTTAAGACCATAAATCAGAGCATTAAGTTGCCAGTACTGAGGGAAAAGAAGCCAATCGGCTTGTTTTATTTCGTCTAGATGTTCGTACATGGACTCGGGTTTGATATACCTCACATGAGGTAAGTGGAGCGTTCTTAATGCGTCGAAAGTGATGATCTTCATCTTAAATAGTCAGTGGCCAAACAGGCCGCGATTGTGGGGCCTAAGATGGAAAAAAGAAACAAAAAAGAGAGCTATTTCGATGCGACTAATTGGTATGAATTAGATTGTTGAGAATACATGACCCGTAGTGAGTCATGTATAAATGGGTAGAGTTACAGAGTTTCTTTTTTAGCCGTGAAGTTCGCCGCTTTAGTTTTTCGTATGCGACGAATAGAGTCCACAATCAACATGGCAAGAGCGGACCAAATAAGCACGAAGGTTGTGAGTTTTTCTACGCTTAATGGCTCGTCATATAAGAACACCGCCAGAAAAAACATCCCCGTTGGACCAATGTATTGGAAGAAACCCAGTGTCACAAGACTGACTCGATTCGCCGCCGCTGCAAAGCACATCAGCGGCACCATAGTGACAGGACCCGCAGCAAACAGTAACCAATTTACACTCGCATTATTTCCGAAAATATTTGCAGTAGGGGAATCACTCATCATTAAATACAAGAGAGCGAAAGGCAAAAGAATGGCGGTCTCAATCGCCATGCCGGTAAAGCTATCAACGGCTACTTTCTTACGCACTAAACCATAAAATCCAAAGGTAATCGCTAGGGAAAGCGCAATCCAAGGCAATGAACCAAACTGAATGACTTCAAAAACCACGGCGCAAAAACACAGAACGACTGCTGCTTTACGTACCCTATCCAGCTTTTCCTTAAAGAAAATGACACCCAATAAAATACTAATTAATGGGTTAATGTAATATCCCAAACTGGCGCTTAACATTTGATTGTTTTGTATTGCCCAGATAAATGTACCCCAATTCACCCCGATCAAAATCGTCGATACGAGCATGGCCATCAGCGTTTTAGGTGATCGCAAAACGGTTTTCAACGCATTGGTATAGCGTAGTAAAATGATTAAAACCAAGACGATAAGACAGGACCAGATCACGCGATGGGCAAGGATTTCCGTCGCAGGCACGAAAGACATTTCTTTGAAATAAATAGGCGCGATTGCCCATAGAGTAAACGCCGTTAACGCATAAAAAATGCCACTTCGAGAAGAGCTTTGCATTGAAATCATCCTTTTCAATGAGTGTTTATTTTTAGAGAGTGAGTGTATAGGAATATGACGCACGTTAGAAACAGAGTATTTCATTATCGTGCTCACAGTTCTTATTGCCTAAATAAGGTGATGCGTTTAAAGTTAGACGATAAATTATTTACAATAATCGAACTTCGGGGCGGGGCGAAACTCCCCACCGGCGGTGATTTTGAATAGGTTTGCTAAATCTAATCGAACAGCCCGCGAGCGCTTAATTCTTTTGGTTGCGATGACGAACCTGTCGTTGTGTACATCGAATTAAGGTCAGCAGATCTGGTGAGACTCCAGAGCCGACGGTTACAGTCCGGATGATAGAAGATCGACCAAGCAACGAAAAAAACATGACTCTTTATTGAGTGATGGTTCTGTTCGTTGGCGCCATGTATGCGTTTTAGTTTGCCTATCCTTTGGGTGTGTAAACGGCTTGGTATATTCCTCATCACCCCTGTACATCTTATTCGCTTGGAGAAACCAAAGATGGCAGGTACATTCTTTATCATGATCGCGTGTTTCACGTGGGCACTTGATACCTTAATTCGCTACCCTTTGTTGGGCGCGGGTTATTCCACTCTACAAATTGTATTAATTGAACATCTCACCTTGGTGCTGTTTGTCAGCCCTATGCTGTGGCGCTATCGCCATGTTTATCGTCATATGTCGATAAGCGGCTTTTCATGTTTGTTTTTTATTGGCGGCATTGGCTCGGCGATGGGAACCTTGGCGTTCACCGAAGCCTTTCATTATTTGAATCCAACCGTTGTTATCCTGCTTCAAAAATTGCAGCCAATCGTGGCGATATTACTGGCGTATTGGCTTTTAAAAGAACGGATTGAAGGGGACTTTCTTCGCTGGGCAGCGGTCATTTTATTTGGCAGCTTTGTGATGATGTGGCCAGACCTGCGTTTGTTAGGCGATGCGCAATGGCATTACTCTAGTGATAGCGTGAGTATCTTAAAAGGCTATGGCTACACGCTGATTGCGGTTATTGCATGGGGCGCCGCGACCGTGTGTGGTAAATATTTGTCGCATCAACACATGCCAGCGAATGCTATTATGTCGGGTCGTTTTGTGGCGGGTTTATTGGTGTTATTGCCTTTGGCACTGGCGCAATCTGATAGCTTGACCACGATGACATCGGTGGATTTCAGCTTGGTTATCGTCATGGCCTTGTTAAGCGGATTCATCGGCATGTGGTTCTACTATCAAGGGCTCAAAACCGTCCCCGCACAACTCGCCACCTTGGCCGAATTGTCTTTTCCTGTGTTTGCCGCCGCCATTAATTGGCTGTTCTTAGACATGGGACTAACGGCTTATCAGATAGTCGGTGGTTTGGTGTTGATTCTAGGTAATATTGGTTTGCGTATGAAAGAGCTGAAAAGAGCGGATTTAGCGCCAACGGCTCAATAGCATTGATGGTAAAAAGTCTGGTGCTTTATAGGTCAGGCTTTTCGCTGATTTTTTTATCTTCTTATTTTTTTGCCGTTTGAGATGCTGCTCTCGTACGGCATTATTTCCTCTTTTGATTCCGCAAATACCTGCCCAATCTTGGTGCTTTTTGTTTTAGAATAGCGCTCTATATTTGTCCATAAGGTCAACTTTAAGTGCGTCGCTTGGTTTTGATGGCTTATATTTGATCTACAAAAGGAAGCTTAATGCCAAGTACCCCCTCTTATTCGTCGGTTGTTGCTCCAAAAACTCAATGGTTGGAAATCATTTTGCTTTGGATTGCTGGGATTTCTGCCGCAATGCAATTTGCCAAGTTTTCTGTCTCCTTTGAAACCTTGTTAAATCATTATCAAACCACGGCAACATTAACTGGCGCGTCACTGTCTGCTGTAGGGTTGGTTGGTTTGGTATTTGGTGTGTCGGCTGGGATGATTGCTAGCCGTGTAGGGTATTTAAAAGTGTTGGTCGGTGCTTTGCTGCTGGGTGGCAGTTTGTCGTTTATCCAGTCTTTTTTGCCGCCGTTTAATGTGCTATTTATCACCAGAATACTAGAAGGGCTTTCTCAGTTAGGCGTTGTTGTGGCGGCGCCAACGTTAATTGCGAAGTTAAGTGCGCCTCAGCATAAATCCTTGACGATGGGCATCTGGGGAACGTTTTTTGGTGTCGCGTTTGCGGTATCCGGTTGGGCTGGTAAGAGTCTTTTAGACCAATATGGATTGTCTACATTGTTTTTGAGTCATGGCATTTTGATTTCGACCATCGGTGTCGTGTTGTTTGTCATTTTGAGGAAAAACCCTGTGTTGGATTTGGTGCCTGCCGCTGACAACCAAGGTGGATTCTTTTCTCAAATGATGAGGATTTACCGTAATCCACGTGCTCTTTTACCGAGCTTTGTTTTCCTGTTTTATACCTGCACTCTGGTGTCTGTGTTGACTTACGTGCCGGGGTTGATTAATGACCTGTCTTTGCAGAAGTGGATGTTGGTTCTATTGCCTTTAATTACCACCAGCGGAACATTTTTAGCGGGCGCTATTGCACAATATTTGATGCGACCTCAACGAGTGGCGTTGGTCGCTTATTCTGGTGTGGCGGTCAGTGCGCTGGTTTTGTCATTGATTGGCGATACGGCGTTGCTATTTTGTTTGGTGGTCGGTGTTATGGTGTTGTTTCTTGGTATGGTGCCAGGCGCTTCGTTGGCAATGATTCCAACGTTGGCACGTAACCCAAGCGAACAGGCTCAAGGTTATGGTTTGCTGGCTCAATTTGGTAATCTTGGTGCCACAGTAGGGCCGCCAACGTTTGCCACTGCCTTGGTTGCCTATGGTTTGTCTGGACTGGTGGTGTTGGTATTGTGTGTTTGTTGTTTCGGTATTTTGTTTAGTCTTTTGGCTGGGCGCATTAAAACCGTCTATTAGTAGTTTGCTTTCTTACCTAAACCGCGTTTGCCTCGCTAAACGCGGCCTTCCTTTCTTCCTCTCTCGTATTTATTTTGTGTGTTCTGGCTTTTACTTTAAAAAAATAATCTACCTTGCTGTAATAATTCGAGCCTGTATTGTGTCTAACTAACATTCACTTAATTGAGTAATTTTATTTTTCCTGAGTTGAAAGACTCTGTTGGAGCGTTGGTAATGAAGAAAATCGGATTATTGGTGTTAATCGCTATTTTGGCTGCGGGGTTTTTCTATTTTGATCTGCACCAGTTATTAACATTGCAGGGTTTGAAGTCCGGCCTCGCTCAGTTTGAAGTATGGCGGGCTGAAAGCCCTCTGCTTGTTGGTGGCGCATTTTTGATTCTGTATGTCATTGTGACTGCCTTGTCTTTACCCGGTGCCGTGATTATGACACTGGCGGCGGGCGCATTGTTTGGTTTAGGTTGGGGTCTGCTTATCGTTTCTTTTGCTAGTAGCATTGGTGCGACCTTGGCGTTTCTTGTTTCTCGTTACTTACTTCAAGACATGGTGCAAAAGCGCTTTGGTGATCGTCTTAAAGCGATCAATGAAGGCGTTGAAAAAGAAGGCGCGTTTTATTTGTTTACGCTTCGCCTTGTTCCTATTTTCCCTTTCTTTTTAATAAATTTGTTGATGGGACTGACGAATATTCGCGCGGTGACATTTTATTGGGTCAGCCAAGTAGGTATGTTGGCGGGCACGTTTGTTTTCGTTAATGCGGGGACGCAATTGGGACAGTTAGAAAGTTTATCCGGTATTTTATCGCCTTCCTTGTTGTTGTCTTTTGTTTTGTTAGGCGTGTTCCCTTTGATTGCAAAAAAATTATTGAACGTTATTAAAGCGCGTCGTGTGTACGCGGGTTTTACGAAGCCAAAAACATTTGATCGTAACCTTATTGTTATTGGCGCTGGTGCGGGTGGTTTAGTAAGCGCTTACATTGCAGCGGCGGTAAAAGCCAAAGTGACACTAATTGAAGCCAATAAAATGGGCGGTGATTGCCTTAACTATGGATGTATCCCAAGTAAGGCTTTGATCAAGAGTGCGAAAGTGGCGCAGCAAATGCGCCATGCTGAAAACTACGGTTTAGACAGCAGTGAACCGACCTTTTCGTTCAAAAAAGTCATGGCGCGTGTTCATGATGTGATTAGTAAAATAGAGCCTCATGATAGCGTAGAGCGCTATACGAATCTTGGTGTAGACGTCGTACAAGGTTACGCTCAATTAATTGATCCTTGGACAGTAGAAATCAAGCTAAATGATGGTGGTACTCAGCGTCTGACGGCGCGGAGTATTGTGCTGGCGACGGGCGCGCGTCCATTTGTCCCTGATTTACCGGGTTTGAATGACGTGGGTTATTACACCAGTGATAACTTGTGGGAAGAATTTGCTAAGTTCGATGAAGCGCCAAAACGTCTTGTCGTATTAGGCGGTGGCCCAATCGGTTCTGAATTGGCGCAAAGTTTTGCTCGTTTAGGTTCTAAGGTGACTCAGGTCGAACGTGCAGCGCGAATTATGGCCAGAGAAGACGAAGAAGTGTCTGAACTTGTTCAAGAAAGCATGAGATCCGATGGCGTAACGACCCTGACGTCTCATAATGCGATTCGTTGTGAAAAAGAAGGTGATGTTAAGCGCTTGATCGTTGAAAAAGACGGTGTTGAAAGCGTGATTGAATTTGATGCGCTACTTTGTGCCGTTGGTCGTCAAGCACGTCTTGAAGGTTACGGTTTAGAAAACTTAGGCGTCGAAACCAAGCGTACTATCGTCACCAACGATTACCTTGAAACCTTGTTTCCGAACATTTTTGCGGTAGGCGATGTGGCTGGCCCTTATCAATTCACTCACGTTGCAGCTCATCAAGCTTGGTTTGCGGCGGTGAATGCGTTGTTTGGTACATTCAAAAAATTCCGTGCGGATTACCGAGTGATTCCATGGGCGACCTTTGTTGATCCTGAAGTGGCTCGCGTTGGCTTAAGCGAACAAGATGCGAAAGAACAAGGCATCGCTTATGAAATGGTTCGTTACGGCCTTGATGACCTAGATCGCGCCATTGCAGAAAGCGCGACGAAAGGCTTTGTGAAAGTCTTAACCGTGCCAGGGAAGGATAAAATCTTGGGCGTTACCATTGTGGGAGAGCATTCTGGCGAGTTATTGGCTGAGTTTGTTTTGGCGATGAAACACGGCTTAGGCTTGAATAAAATCTTAGGCACGATTCATACATACCCAACATGGGCGGAATCCAATAAATACGCAGCAGGCGAGTGGAAACGCGCTCATACACCAGAGCGTATATTGGCTTGGGTCGAAAAATACCACACATGGCGTCGAGGTTAAGTGGATGAAAAAGTGGCTGATTACCTTGTTCGCTGTTATTGGACTGCAAAGTGCGGTGGCCAATGCTGAAAACGTCTTTGATCACTCATCATGGAATGCGTTACTGCAACAGAATGTTCATTTACTTGAAGGCGGTAAAGCAAGCCAAGTGGATTACCAAGGGTTTGCAGATGATAAAGCGTCTTTGGACGCTTATTTAAAAACGTTAGAAAACGTTAGCCAGTTTGAATTTGATGGCTGGCCGAAGAATGAGCAATTGGCGTTTTTGATCAATGCTTACAATGCTTGGACTGTCGATTTAATTCTTACGAAATGGCCTGACTTAAAATCAATCAAAGACCTAGGCCGCTTTTTTAGCTCTCCTTGGAGCAAAGAGTTTATTCCTTTATTAGGAAAAACGCGTTCTTTGGATGATGTTGAGCACACGCTGATTCGTGGTTCAGATCGTTACAAGGATCCTCGCATTCACTTTGCCGTTAATTGCGCCAGCATTGGTTGTCCTGCCTTGGCGAATCAAGCTTTCCAAGGCGATAACGTCGACAGTTTGCTACAGACACAAACGCAATTGTTTCTAGCCGATAGCAGTCGTAACCGTTTGAATGGTAAGACATTAGAACTGTCTTCTATCTTTAAATGGTATCGTGAAGACTTTGAAAAAGGCTGGAAAGGTTATCACTCATTAGAAGCATTTATCAGCCACTATGCGTCTTCTATGTCGTTACCTGACAGCGTAAAAACCGCGCTTGATAACAAAAAAGTGGACATCAAGTTCTTGGATTATGATTGGACGTTGAACAAGAAACCATAATTTCTATTCGTTCATTTTGTCATCGGACTTATTAGAAAGAGCCTTCATCATTTCCCAAAAAAGATTGGCCTGATAGCTTTGTGTTTGATGGCGTAAGCGAATCATAAAAATCGGCAGTTGGCTTTGTGAGGTAAAATTTTCGACATCGATCGGAATCAACTGACCACTTTCCAGTTCGGAATGAATAATGTGTTTGGGCATTCGTGCCCACCCAAGACCATGCATCAGCATGGTTTTTTTTGTCTGGAAATCATTCACGTACCAACGCTTCCCCGTCGGCAGTATGTATCGGTGGCCGTTTTCGGCGGAATTCGCGGTGGTGTTGGTGACTAAAATTTGCGGAATGCCATAAAGCGATTGTTGTTTTACTTTGCTGCCGCTGAGATTGAGCGTATCGAGCAACTCTGGGCTCACCACCGTCACCATGGAGATCTTGTTTAACTCAATAAAGGCATGTCGATCATCTAAACCATATCGTGGCCCAATGGCTATCTCACACTGATTCTTGGTGAGTGCTTCTTGTACGCCGTATAAGTGGTCTGTTGTGATGTCTAAAGACGTGTCTGGGTACTGTTTCTGAAAGGCTTTGATTCGCATCATGCAGTTGTTATCGACAGCCATCTGACTTAAGCAAAGGTGCAGCGGCGCTTCGATGCCTTTGGCCAAATCATGGCCAAGGTTTTCCAGCTGTTGCGCTTGAGAAATTAGTTTTTTACTTTGTTGAAAAAACGCATGACCTTCGGCGGTTAACGTTGGGCGATAGCTGTCTCGGTCAAATAACAAAATCCCGTATTGTGCTTCCAATGTTTTGACGGCGGCACTGATGCCCGGCTGAGTTTTGTGTATTGCATCCGCTGCAGAACGAAAACTTCCTGTTTCGACAACCGCAATAAAAGCTCTGAGTTGATCGAGTTTCATAATGACACCATATGATAATTAAATATGATCGTTTTAATAACAAAACGAGATTATTTATTGTTCATTATTTGCCGTATTATTGCACGCATAAACGAACAGATTGGTTATCCAATTGTCGTTATCAATCAATAAGGAGGAATAAGTGGATTTGTCATTGGCTGTGTTGTTTTTGGCTGGTTTGATTACCGGCTTTTCAAAATTTTCAGTCGGCGGAATGGGATTGCTGGTGTTGCCGATTGTGATGATTGCGTTTCCTGGCCCTGAGGCGCTGGGCGTCTTGTTGCCGCTTTATATCATTACCGATTTAATGGCGATTGCCAGTTATAGAAGCAAAATTGATTGGTCTGTTTTAGCGCGATTTCTTCCCTTGGCTTTTTTGGGGGTATTTGTAGGAAGTTACTTTTTGGCCAATGTCGACGCCGATCAATTTCTGACCTTCCTCGGCGTGACCATTATCGCGATGATTGGATTGGGGCTTTACCTCGACTTTCGTCCTGCTGCGTTTATGCGTAAGCCTTGGGCGGCCTATTCAATGGGGTTCTTTGGCGGCGTGATTAGTATGATCGCCAATGCTGCGGGGCCGATTTTTAGCTTATTTTTACTAGAGCAAAAATTGGAGAAAGCCTCGTATGTCAGCACTCGGGCATGGGCGTTTTTCATTATTAATCTGGTGAAATTGCCTTTTTACATCGGCCTCGGTTTATTGTCGGTCGAGAGTACAGAAGCCAGCTTATACGCGATTCCAGGGCTGATCATTGGCTCGTTTATTGGTTTTCATTTCTTGAAGAAAGTGAACCCAATCCAGTTCAAGTGGATGATCCGTATTATGTCGGCCCTGGCGGCGTTTAAGCTGTTTCTGTTTTCTTAACGTGATTATTTCCCCAGTTTAGACAGCATCTCAGGACGCATGAACTTATGAATAATCACCATAAATAAGATAGAAGGCACGAGCAAAATCAAGGCGGTAATAGACGCAATTTGATAATTGCCTTCCATACTGGCGGTATAAAGTAAAAGTGGCAGAGTGCTGATGTTTGGGGCCCCGACAAAGAAGGTGCCAGTGAATTCATCTAATGATTCTAAGAAGACAAAAATGCAGCTCGCCACAAGACCCGGAGCCGCTTGAGGGAGAACGATATGGAAGAAGGTATAAAAAGGTCCAGCGCCTAAGTTTCGAGACGCACGTTCTAGCATAGGATCTGTTGAGCTGAACGCCGCCACACTGATCCAAATCGAAAACATCAAACCATGCACGCTGTGTACTAATATCACGCCCAACAAAGTACCGTTCAGTCCGAAGTCGTAAAAAAGACGGGCAATGTTCATGTATACAGTGAGATTTGGAAACGCCTGTGGAATCAAAAACAACAGCATCCAAAAGACTCGAAATGGCATGCTCTGTTTTGACAGCGCATAACCCGCTGGTACAGAAACCAACAAGCAAACGAGGACGGTTAAAACCGCAATCAATAAGCTGGTGAGCAAGGAGCTGGACACGTCGCTGTAAGGGTTAAAGACTTGATGCCAATACTTGAATCCCCATTGCGTTGGCAGTGAATGCGGGAAGTACCAAGTTTCTGTTACTGTCCAAATTAATAGGTTGACGATCGGGCCAAACAGGACCAAGGCGAGCAGTAATATAAACAAGCTTTGTAGCCAGAAATTCAGGCGCAAAGAGCGGACGCTCAAACGGTCAAATAGACTTGAGTTTCGTGTAGTGCTCATCAAACAGCTCCTTTTTCTTTTAGATTCTGACGAAGGTAAAACCAAGCCAAGCCAGCGCAAATGGCATACGACACCAAACCAAGCGCATTCGCGACGTGATAATCGCCGTAGGAATTAATTCGAAACGCCATGTCTGCGGTCATCATGGTCGGAGAACCTGTGCCAATCATTAGAGGAACCGACAGCACGGACATAATAGTGACAGTGGATAACACCATGGCTACACCAATACTTGGCGTAATTTGCGGCAAGATGATTTGAAATAAAATGCGAAAACGAGACGCGCCTAAATTACGGGCGGCACGTATTTGTGAATCGTCCAACGCCGCCATCGCACCAGAGATTAACAAAGTAGAAAAAGCCATTTGCTTCCAAACAAACGTAATAATAATGCCCGTCCAACCAAGGAAGGACACGGTTTCCATTGGTGTTAACAAGCCCGCTTCAATAAAGGCGTTATTCATCAGGCCATTCTTGGCTAAAAAAGTCCGCATCATTTGTGCAGTGACAATGAAGGGAATAAACAAAGGCAAGCGATAAAGAAAACCCAGCAAGCCGACTAAAATACGGAACGGCGACAGGGTAATTAGCGCCGCAATGGAAATCGATAAAACCGCTAAAATAGACACCGAAATCAGCACAATGAAAACGGTAAAGAGCATGTCTTTTGAATACAATTCAAAGGCTTTATGTAGATGAATTAATGTAAAGCCACCTTCGTCCAAGGTCACGGCGGAATAGAGCGAGAAACACAAAGGGTATAAAAAGAAGATACCGACCATGAGTGCAGCGGGTGCGACCAGCCAAAGGTTATGTGATGTCGTTTGACGCATATTTCTTTTTTCCAATAACGAACACGGGATAAAATCGCCCTGAGCAAAATAACTCAGGGCGTTAGTCGAGTGATGAATGCACTCAATGGCTCAACTAGATACTCAATAACCTAGTTAGAAACGTTACGTTCGTAACCTTCTTTGATGTCGTCAAAATAAGGTCCGATTGGGAAACTCTTACCGTATTTTGCTAAATCGCTTGGTGTGATTTCGGCAAAAAGCTTTTCCCATGTTGCGCTGTCTAGCTTGCTCTTCACTTGTTCAGCATCAATACCTGGGTACCAGTTAAAGCGTTTTACAATGCCTTCGGCCTGTATTTCTGGGCTTGTTGCTAGTTCGATAAATTCACGAGCAAGCTCTGGGTGTGCGGCTTTTGTTGGCGTCACGTAGTACATAGGTTGGCCAGGCATGCCTGGGGCGATCAAAGATAATTTCATTGATGGTGGGATTTTGCCCTGCTCTTTCCAGCTGTAGAACATATCGACCCAAACAGGCCCCATGAAAATTTCGCCACGATTTAACATATCCAATGTGCCAGCGTTGCCTGGTGTAAAGGTGATGTTCTTGTTGAAATCTTTAAGGTCTGCGAAGGCTTTGTCCCATGATGCAGCGACATTTTTGTCATAAGGCGCGCTGGAAAGCGTGTCTGCTTTGGTACCGTAGGCATAAATCCAACCGGTTACAAAGCTCACCCCTGACATGCCGTTTTTAATGCCGTTGTAGCCAAAGGACTTTGGATGCTTTTGCGTCCATGTGACGAGTTCGTCATAAGACGTTGGTGGGTTGGTCACGAAATCACTGTTGTAAGCGATGGCGGTTTGGCTATGAAACATCGGCATGACATAGCCTTCTACGTTTACGCCAAGCGCATTTATAGCACTGTCACGAGTGACCATTTTACCTGTTTTGATGTCTGTTCGATATTTTGAAAGCAGACCACCTTCCACCATCTCGCCACCAATCTTTTGGTGAACAACAGCAACATCAATGTCCCAAGAATCCAAGCCGCTGCTGTTTTGTGCTGACAGCTTTTCTTTGATTTTATGAGAACCTGCATCGCCAGGGCCTGTGCCTACGACATTCACTTTTACGCCTGGATGTGACGCCTCAAATTTTGGGGCGAGGTACGTTTTTACGTAGTCGACCATATTTTGACCGCCGGCAGAAACCACATTTAATGTGGTCTGTGCGTGTGCAAAACCTGAAAATTGGGTAAGACCAATGGCGGCAAGTACAGCTATCTTCGTTTTATAGAACATGGTTTATCCTCATTAATTTGACTGAAATGGCATGGTTGTTTGAAACACTGAATGCTCAACGTCTTGAGCGTAAATATGCAGTGCATCGGGTAGGACACGTAAAGTCACGGGAGTCTGTTCAGACAGGTTTTGATCATGTTCTGCCTGTATTGTGTGCTTCCCGCAGCGCACACTAATTCGATAATTATTGCCAAAAAACGCACTTTGCTCGACGACACCTTTGATGATTAAGCCATTGTTGCTTAAGTCGTTTTCGGGGCCTTTTTGAGTTGAGAGCGAAACGTTTTCACTACGAAAATACACACTCGAGGGTTTGCTTGGATTGTCTAGCTGACCGCCAAGGTTTAAAGCGAAAGCGTCGTCCGATAATGGCCAGTCGATATGATTGTCTGCGCCCATAAAATCGGCCACAAAAGGCGTACTTGGGTGATGGTAAATTTCTTCTGGCGTCCCAATCTGTTCGATTCGACCTTGATTTAATACCGCAATGCGATCCGCCATGACTAAGGCTTCTTCTTGGTCATGGGTGACGATCAGCGAAGTAAAACCAAGTTGTTTCTGCAACGCTTTGATCTCGTGGCGTACGCTCAACCTGACTTTGGCGTCTAAGTTGGAAAGCGGCTCATCAAGCACCAATACATCGGGACGAATCGCCAACGCTCGCGCCAAGGCGACACGTTGACGCTGTCCGCCAGACAGTGCGGTGACTTTTTCGTTTTCTAATCCGTTAAGTTTTACGATGTCTAACAATTCCGCCACGCGAACGTCTATCTCCGCGCGTTTTATTTTTTTCACTTTTAGGCCGTAGGCAATATTTTGTGACACCGTCATATGAGGCCATAGTGCGTAGTTTTGAAAGACCATGGTGATGTTGCGTTTTTCAGCGGGCAATTGAGAGATGGCACGCTGACCGGAGAAGATTTCACCGTGACTGACGGGAACAAAACCACACAGCGCATTCAACAACGTGGTTTTTCCACAGCCGGATGGGCCAAGTAAGGCAATCATTTCTCCTTGCTCGACGTGTAGGTTGATGTTGTTCAAGATCAACTTATTACCGTAGCCCGCTTGTAGATTTTCTATTTGTAAGTGCGCCATGCCTTGCTCCAAGTGCAATAAAACGTTTGCCGGAGATTTTTTTCACTTTTTTTCATGAAATGAACACGTGTTCATCGTTCTGTAAAAAAAATGCAATCTATAACCGACATGATGGGTGCCTACTTTGTCGGATCTTTATGACAATTTAATTAAACTAAAAAGACATCTTGGTGAGACAGTATGAAAATTGACGTGATTGGTTGTGGTAGCGCGTTTTCTCAGCGCAACAATACTTCTTCCATTAGGATCATCGATTCACAGCAAAACCAATGGCTCATCGACTGTGGACCGACGGTGCCAAGAGCCATTTGGCAGCGTGATATTGGCGTGAATGACATACAGGTAATTTATTTTACGCATATCCATCCTGATCACAGTTCTGGGTTAGCGGCACTGATTAATCAGTGGAAAAGCTTTCAACGCACTGAGCCGTTGACAATTTTTTGCCAAGCAGAACAACGAAAGCCATTGGAAGCGTTGGTGGCATTGTCGGTTTGGCCTGAAACAGAGGTGTGCTTTGAGATTCATTGGCAGGATATTCATGATGCTTTTGAGTGGAAGCATTGGCAGATTCGCACCGCCAATACACAACATGAAATGGCCAATCGAGCGATTCGAATTGAGATTGACCAGCAAACAGTATTTTTTAGCGGCGACGGACGACCAACGGCCGCCAGCCAAGCATTAATGCTTGGTGCTGATATCGCTTTTCAAGAATGTGCGTCTTTTGATGCTTTGCCAACAGACTCTTCCCATGGAGATTTCCCCGACTGTGAACGATTACTAGCACAGACGAGCGCCAAAGCGCTGGGTATTTATCATTGCTTTGATGCGGCGATTCCTAGTCTGCTTGATGCTGTTCGGCATACGCCCAACTTATTTGTCAGCCAAGACGGTTTGGTTATTGATTTGGACGATGATAACTATGTTCAGCACACGCTGGATTCTACCTCAGTCGGTTCTATTCCGCTGGGCTCAGCTTCAACAGAAAAGGGATAGAAAATTGACGAATACTCGAAAAAGAGGCTCAGTCACGGCGGAAGATGTCGCAAAACTCGCTGGTGTCTCGCGCGCGGCCGTGTCTCGTACATTCAGTAATAACGGCAGTGTCGCGCGCGAGACGCGCGAAAAAATAGTCAAAGCCGCCAATGAACTCGGCTATCAAGTGAATTTCTTGGCGCAAGGGTTAAACCGCAAACGCAGTCAGTTAATCGGCGTTGTGGTCGCGCGCTTAAGTGATCCTTTTCGCAGTAGTTTGCTAGAAGGCTTATTGAGCGAAATCCAACGAAAGGGTTATCAAGCGCTGGTAACGGAGGTGCGAGATGATGACGAATTAGAAATGACCATTCGACGTTTTACGCAATTTCGAGTGTCTGGGGTGATTGTCACATCGGGGCAGCCGCCAGCGAATTTAGTCAAAGAGTGTGTTCAACACAATATTCCTGTCGTTGGCATTAATCGTCATATGGACATTCCCGACGTGGATTTTGTTTGTTCGGATAACCAGATGGCGGCGGTGCTCGTATCGGAGCAATTGATTCGCTCTGGTTGTTCTCGTGTGGGTTGGTTGAACTATGAAAATTCGACGTGGTCTGGCATTAATCGAGGCGACCTTTTTCGTCACATGATGATTGAAGAGCATGCTTTTGATGTGTCTGATTTTTTGGAAATAACCGCGCAAGCCGATGGCTACGAAGGCGGCAGAAAAGCCGCTCATGTTTTTTGTGAGCAAGGAAAACGCGTCGATGGTATTTTTTGCGCCAACGCTCAACTCGCGTGCGGTTTTTTAGATGGCATGCGTGAAAATGGCTTTGATGCGCCAAACGATTTTCACATAATTGGTTTTGATAACACGCTTCAAACGACGCAATACAGCTACCGATTAACAACGATTCATCAAGACGTACAGCAAACCGCACAGCGGGTTTTGACTTGCTTGGAAGCACGAGGACAAGATCCACATATTCGTCAGCGTTTCGAAGAAATTCCCGTCAAATTAATGATTAGAAACACATCTCCAGATGTGGATTCGATTAATAAAAGGATGCCATAGAATGGAACATGAATACCAAATTTTAGAATCGGCAATTAAGAAAGCTGGAAAGCGTGCTCAGGTTATTCGCCAGTCTGGATTGTCGGTCACGGTCAAAGGACGACAAGATTTCGTTTCTGAAGCAGACGTGAGTGTAGAAAACGAGCTAAAAGAGGTGATCCATGCCTTGTTTCCTGAGGATGGTTTTTTAGGAGAAGAAAGTGGTTTGGTGCTAGGAACGGATACCAAGAAAAGTGGCGTTTGGGTGATCGATCCAATCGACGGTACAACAAACTACCTTCAAGGCATGGACTATTGGTGTATTTCCGTCGCTTACGTGATTAATGACGTTATTCAACTTGGCTTTGTTTACGCACCGGACAGAGACGAATTTTTCTTTGCGCAGCGTGGTAAAGGCGCGTATCTAAATGGTGCTTCACTCACGATCCAAGAGCCTGAAAAGGGGCAAGCGATTATTGGCGTCGGGCGCTCTAATCGTCGGCCATTGCAGGCGTATTTTGATCTTCTTGCGGTGTTGGATACGAACAATGTCGAGCATCGACGTTTTGGCGCTGGCGCTTTAATGCTGGCTCATGTTGCTTCAGGGTTGGTGCATGGCTATTTCGAATCTCATCTCAATAGTTGGGATGCTCTAGCGGGTCTGTTACTGATTGAAGAGGCGGGAGGTCGAGTGCCTAACTTTCTTGAAAATGATGGGTTATTGAATGGGAATCCAGTGTGGGCAGCGAGCTCACAGTTGTGGCTGGATTTGGATCATGTGCTTAATTAGGTAAATAAAAAGCGCTGTACAAAAATCATACAAAAAATATTGGGCGTTATCTTGTTTTGTTTCGGGCTCTCGCGTGTCTATGTCTGTTGACCCTAAATATTATATAAGAATGCTCTTTAGTGGATATTTGTATGGATATAAACTCAAAGGATGACATTCGGTTAGAAGATGTTCTAAACACCACCCCTGTTGCCGTTGGTTGGTCTAGTGTTTCTTCCGGCCGTATTGAATACGTAAACAAGGCTTTTCGCGACCTTTTCGGTTATACCTTGGACGATATACCCAATATTGAAAGTTGGTATTCGAGTGTGTCATCAAAACCTCAATACTATCAAGACGTCATAGAGCCTTGGATCAAGGAATGCCAAGAAAGCGATGTCGCGCATGCATTAAAGACAATGCTGCATTGCAAAGATCGTTCGCTCAAGCAAGTCAGCGTGACTTTTTCATTAGTGGGAGATAAGCGGCTTTGGTACTTCAGTGATGTTACTGATTATTGCATTGCTGAAAAAAGACTGCGTGCTCGCAGTGAAATGCTCGAGATGGTCGCAAAGAGCTCTGCATTAAAAGATATTCTTAATGTTATTGTGAAACAGGTTCAACAAGAAAGCCCCTTCTCATTATGCAGTGTTTTATTATTTGATAAAGCCAATCAATGTTTAAAACTCGGCGCTGCGCCGGATCTCCCAGATTTTTATAATAACGCGATTGATGGCATTAAAATTGGTGCTAATGTTGGCTCTTGCGGTACCGCGGCTCACTTAGGTGAGCGTGTTATTGTTGACAACATTCATACGCATCGATATTGGAAAAACTTCACTCAGCTTGCTCGTGAAGCAGATGTTGCGGCTTGCTGGTCAGACCCTATTATGTCTTCTAAAGGCGACTTACTAGGCACCTTTGCTATTTATAAGCGTTTCCCTTCTTCTCCGACAGATAAAGACTTCGAACTTATTAACTTCGCGAGTAATTTGGCGAGTATTGCCATTGAGAACTTTAGGGTGCAGGAAGAGCTTGAGCGAAGAGCGCACTTCGATCATTTAACCGGACTGGCAAACCGGAGACAATTTTTTGAACAATGTGAAACTATTCTTAATCAATCGAAGGAAGCGCATTTATCTTTAGCGATTATGATGATGGATGTGGACCATTTTAAACAAGTAAACGATGATTATGGTCATAAATCGGGTGATTTAGCGCTACAAAAACTTGCAGAAACGAGCCTGTCTATCTTGCGGAAAGAAGATCTAATCGCCCGAATTGGAGGGGAAGAGTTCGCTATTTTATTGCCACTTACAGGGAAAAAAGAAGCCTTACTGATCGCTGAGAGGCTGCGTGCAAACATTGAAAATTGCAGCTTGTTCAGCCCAGATAACGAAAAGATTCATATTACAGTGTCGTTGGGCGTGGCGTTTAAACAAGGCGGTCGTTGTTCGGTCGATGAATTCTTAAATAAAGCAGATAAAGCCTTGTATAGATCCAAGGCGTTAGGGCGAAATTGTGTGTATCTTTTAGAGGATTGAAGCGATTCACGCACTGCGTAGCTTCATATACTAACAAAGCCACTTCTATTTATTTTTTTGATTTCCCCTCATGCAAGGATTTATTGGTTGGAAACGGTGAGAGTTGTAACGCGGTGAATACTAGAAAGTACGGTATAATATTCGGTGAGAAGTGAGGTTAGTGATTGACGCTATAAAACGGCATGGAGTCGATGTTTTAACCTGATTTTTAACGTTGTTTATCGCCTTTCAGGATATTGCCTTTTATGCCCAAGACACCATCTGCCACTCGCCCAAAAAACCAATCTAGTGGTTATTTGAGGGGCTATAGTGAGCAAATTCAACGTCAAGTAGAAGCGTTGTTAGACGCTGAAAAAACCGGTGAGCTGTTACTTAAAAAATACCCTAAAGCTCATGAACTAAGTGGCACTCGCCCACTCTATGATTATGCAATAGAGCTAAAAAATCATTTTATGCGCAGCTCTTCTCCCATCAGCAAAGTTATCTATGACGATAAAATTCACGTTATCAACAATGCGCTTGGTTTGCATACCTATGTGTCTCGTATGCAAGGTAATAAACTGAAAGCAAAGCATGAGATCCGTATCGCGTCCTTGTTCCGAAATACACCAGAACCGTTACTAAAAATGATATTGGTACACGAGTTGGCTCACTTACGTGAAAAAGAACACAACAAAGCTTTTTATAAGCTTTGTTGTTATATGGAGCCTGATTACCATCAATTAGAGTTCGACCTACGACTGTATTTGAGTCATCGAGATCGATTTGGCGATCTTTGGGGATAGTTTTATGGCCTAGCGCCAACCAATGTAAAGTCTGGCTGAATCGTCGTTATCTTTTTCGCTAGATAATTAAGCAATATGCCGTACATTGGAATGAATAAACCAAGACTGATAATTAACTTAAACGCAAAATCCGCCAGTGCAATCTCTTGCCAATGCTGTGCCATGAAAGGGTCTGGGCTCTGGTAGAAGGCGATGCCAAAGAACGCCAGGGTGTCTAAACCATTACCAAATAACGTGGATGCCGCCGGTGCAATCCACCATTTTTTAAGTTGGCGAAGACGATTAAATACTTGAATATCAAGTACCTGACCAAGTAAATACGCCAAAAGACTGGCTATCGCAATTCGTCCTACAAACCCATTGAATGAGGACAAGGTCTCAATTCCCTGAAATGCCCCTTGAGCGAACAGAACAGACAAAACGTACGATACGATTAACGAGGGAATCATCACTAAAAAAATGATTTTACGTGCTAATGACGCACCGAAAATTCGTACGGTTAAGTCGGTTGCTAAAAAGATAAAAGGGAAGGTAAACGCACCCCAAGTGGTATGAAACCCTAAAATAGTAAAGGGAATTTGTACTAGGTAATTGCTCGAAGCAATGATTAGCAGGTGAAACATCGCAAGATAAAGCAAAGCCTTAGCTTGTTGCTCTGTAGTGAACGTACTCATATTGTGACCTTTTTCGTTTGATTGGGGTGAGGGAACCCAAATATAGGTGTTCGATTGTTGAAACGAACCGTCTGTTTTCGATTAAGTTTTACTCCGTATTCGACCAGTTGACCAAATACGGAGCGAAATTATACATTAAATAGCTGGTTAAAAAAGACCCACATAGAAAAAACACGAATAGTCATGAGCAATAACAGAAAGTATTCACCGCCTTCACGTTTTTAAGGTTTTAATCTGAGTGGGTAACCTATGCGTGAAATCCAATTATGATAAAACCATCCAAATAGTACAATGAGCAAACACCCTGACAAAACTGGCGTGAATAAAAAGTCCCACGATACGTTGAGTGACAGTACTAAGATTGGGTTCGCCCCTGCTGGAGGGTGCAGAGTGTTTGTTAGCATCATCAAAGAAACGCCTAACCCAACGCTGATAGCGATGCTGATGGGCGTCACTTCCCAATAATACAAAGTGATTAGGCCAATGGCCGTTGTCAGTAGGTGGCCTCCGAGGATGTTTTTAGGTTGCGCTAATGGGCTTTTGGGTAATGCAAACAGAATAACCATGGTTGCGCCAAAAGGCGCCATGATTCCAAGGTATGAAGGTGCTATTTGTGCACCTTGTGCCATGATGAAAATGCAGACTGTCGCCCCCATGCCCGCCAAAAAAATAGCAAAAATTCGAGAGCGATAAAGTACATTAAACTTATGTAATCGCATGAGTAAGTCCTTTATTTGAGTGTGTAATGAGGTATACCGATCTGTCTCCTTGATGGTAGACAAGTCTGTGCACCTATGTCAATATTCTTTTACGGCAAGAGGGGAAAGCAATGTCTAAACCTGATTTATTGATACATACGGCGTTTAAACTTTTTTACGAGCATGGCATTCACGCTGTGGGCGTTAATGCCATTTTGGCAGAAACAGGTGTGGCAAAAAAAACGCTCTATCGTCACTTTGGTAGCAAAGATGCTTTGGTTGAAGCGGTGCTTATTTATAGAGATCAGGTCTTTATGGATTGGCTTACATCAAGAATGATGGCAGCAGGAGAGGGTAAATCGGCGATTTTGGCGTTATTTGATGCTCTTGATGATTGGTTTCATGACCGGGTGGATGTTTTGCTGCCTTTTAAAGGCTGCTTTTTTGTGAAGGCAAATGGTGAGTTTTCTAACCATACAGTGAATGATTTGTGCCAAAAGCATAAACAGAATATTACGTCTTTTATTCAAGCTAATCTGGTTGGTTGTTCGTCAGCGTTGGTGCCATCGGACTTGGCACAAAGCGTCAGTGTATTAAAAGAAGGGGCGATTTCACAAGCCTATGTTGCGGGTGACCTAGAGGCAGCTAAGAGAGCAAAAGCCATGGCTGTTGCTCTCTTAGGTTAATGCGGAAAATCTGTATCTATTTTATTTAAAATCAGAACGCAGTCGCGAAGGATTTTAACACTAATCTTCGTCGTCATTTGCCGTGTTGATTCGAGCCAAGCGTTCTTGTTCTTCTTCAAACGCTTCTTTAATTTCCGTTAGGACAGAGTCTACATCGGCTTCTTCGGTTGGTTCATCAAATAAACCAGTTAGTACGGTTTCTGTCGTTAGCTTGCCAGCTTCAAACAATGACCAAATTTCTTTGGCGTATTTCGTTTCAAGTAATTCGGGCGCAGACATACCATAATAGTTACGCATATTATTGATATCGCGCTCTAACATCCATTCCGCATTGTTATTGGCGGCAGCATCAACGGCTTGAGGTAAGTCAATGATGACAGGGCCATGGGAATCAACCAGTACGTTGAATTCAGATAAATCACCATGAATTAAGCCAGCGCACAGCATGCGTACAATGTCTTTGATTATGGTGTCATGATCTCGTTTGGCTTGTTCTTCACTAAGCACGACATCATTCAGGCGAGGTGCAACTTCGCCACTGTCGTCAGTGACAAGCTCCATTAGCAAGACGCCATCAAAGCAACCGTAAGGCGTAGGTGCACGAACACCGGCAGCGGCTAAACGATATAGCGCATCCACTTCTGCATTTTGCCAAAGGTTCTCTTGCTCGTCTCGACCAAACTTAGAGCCTTTTTCCATTGCTCGTGAGCGTCGGCTATTGCGAACTTTTCGACCTTCTCTGTATTGCACAGCTTGCTTGAAACTGCGTTTACCGGCTTCTTTATAGACTTTCGCGCAGCGGATTTCTGATCCACAGCGTACTACATAGACAGTCGCTTCTTTTCCGCTCATTAATTGTCGAAGGACTTCGTCTATTAAGCCATCTTCGATGAGGGGTTGTATTCTTTTAGGGATTTTCATGCGGCTCGTTATACAGTGATTAGATGACAAATGAAACTACCAGAAATAGAAATTAGACTATATTTCTGGTGAGGCGAAATCATTTTTACCCTTTCATCATTAGGGCTATTCATTGAAATTACGTTTTTTATATTCATTTTTGACTAGATATTCAACCATATCATTGATTTTCATACCTTTTTCCTCTGCCAATGCATTTAGCTTTTGCTTTGTATTTAGCGTCATACTGATGCTGTAAGGCTTTTTACCACTCGATTTTTCTCGAAATTTTTTCTGACTCCATGCCTTCTTCATTTTATCAATGACGAGTGCTTTACGGTCTACGTTATCAGATAAATCGATAGTAGCAATAACCGCTGCTTTTTTTTCTGAATCGTTGCTTGGTATCCAAGCGGGTTCTAGCGGTCGTTGCGTGATGTTTTGGAGGTAAGACCAGGCCCAAGCCCATTGGGAAGGGTTATTTTCTTCGAACCAATGCGTTATGCCTTCATTTGTACGTATGTCCTGCCATTTACTTTTAAGATGATCAAGGATGTCTTGTTGTTGTTGAGCGTCCGCTTCACCATCATAAAAAGCGGTAAGAACATCGCTTTGTCTGTCTGCCGCGTTTTCTCTTTCTATAGTAAAGGCTTTTTCTGCCAGTAACAGCAGCTCGCTGTCTTTAATGACGTCTTTTTCTAGGTCGGTTTCTGTTTTCTTGGTTTTGCCTTTTAGATAACACCAAGCCCAGTTGCACAATCGTTCGTCTTTTTTATCTAGCCATCGAAAATAACTGGAAGGAAGTTGAGTGGATTTAAAAGCAGAGCGCATCTGAGTTGAAAAATTCTGAGGAGCCCGGTTTTTCTTAATGAGATTGTCTAACTCTTCATTCAGTTTATTTACGCGTTCTGTTGGCGAGTTACCACGTAAGTTTTTTAGCGAAGCGCTTCTTATATTTTTCAGTAAATAATCCACATAAAAAGCACATTCTCTTTCGGATGCGGCGTCCAGAAATTCGGCGTTGCTTTTCATCATTTCTTATTACCTTTTGGTATATAAATATTCCATTAAGCTAAAAACTACGGTGTAGAGTGTTCCGTAAATACTACGTGTATTTGTGTAAATTGACAATAATTTTACAGTTGATTTATTGATTTTATTTGAAATAAAGCTGCCGTTTTTATCGGAAAATAGGTGTTTTTCACTCTTGGTGACGATCGAGTGTGGTTTTTAAATAAAAGGTTATAAGAGGGGGTGGGTTTAGATGAAATTGATGTGTTTCCCCGTATTTTTTTCATGCCGTAGTCTGGCAGGGGCATTAAATAGAGAAATAGACTGATCGAGGGGGATAGAGTGATGAGTAAAACAGGATTGCTTTGTGTTTTTTGATAATGTGAAGCGACAGTCGGAGGGTTTTAGCAAAACCAAACGAGAAGTAGGCAAGAGTGAGATGATCAGATTCGATTGGTATTTTATGGTGTGGGGATAATAGAGGGTTGTTTAATAAGAAACGGCTACAGAAGTACTATCCGTAGCCGTGCTAAGTCTACATTCAGGGTGGTTTGGATATGAATGGTCTAACGGCGCTTTTTCTTTGGCTTTTTATCTTTTGAAGAATGTAAGCCAAGCGCTTTTGCTCTTTGTTCTTTTTTAGACGGCTCACGCTTTTTGCTAGGGCTATCTACTTTATTTAAATCAGGTTCGAATCCTGGCAACCACTGGGGAACAAATTGCTCACCGACGAGCTTTTCGATATCGGTGAGTAAATAGCGCTCTTTTTCAGAGACTAAGGAAATAGCAAGCCCCGTTGCGCCAGCGCGTCCTGTTCTGCCTATTCGATGAATGTAATCTTCTGCGTTATAAGGTAGTTCGTGATTCACTACATATAGTAGCTGTTCAATGTCGATGCCTCGTGCTGCGACATCGGTTGCCACTAGTGCTCGCACTTTGCCAGCCTTAAAGTCCGCTAAGACACGATCGCGTGCCCCTTGAGATTTATCACCGTGAATAGATTGGGTCGCTACCCCGTCTTTCTGCATTTCTTTTGCTAATTCATCTGCACCTTGTTTAGTACGAGTAAATATAAGTACTTGCTGCCAATTTTTTGAGCCAATTAAATACGATAAAAGCGCGCTTTTTCGATCTTTATCAACGGCATAAATGGTTTGCTCAACTTGAGTTGCCGTTGTATTACGATTGTCGACCTCAATGAGTTGAGGGTCTTTTAATAAGACTTTACTGAGTGCAAAAATATCGTCATTAAAGGTGGCGGAAAAGAACAACGTTTGCCGCTTATAAGGGAGGGTCTTCAGTATTCTTTGAATATCGATAATGAAGCCCATGTCGAGCATTCGGTCGGCTTCATCTAACACCAAGGTTTGCACGGCGCTTAAATCAATTAGTTTTTTCATGACCAATTCAAGCAATCGCCCCGGTGTTGCGACCAATACATCACAACCATTTCTTAGTGCATCAAGTTGTACATTAATGCTCGCACCGCCATAAACGACAACGGACTTTATGGGGAGATTCTTACTGTATTTTACAAAGCTAGCATGGACTTGTTGTGCAAGCTCACGAGTGGGCGTCAACACAAGAACCTGGATTCGAGGGGCATCATTTGTACTTTTAGCTTGTAGTATTTTGTGTAGAAGAGGCAAGGCAAACGCCGCCGTTTTCCCCGTCCCTGTTTGGGCGCCAGCCATGACATCTTTCTGTGCGAGTACGGCAGGAATGGCAGCTTGCTGAATGGGGGTGGGAATTGCATAGCCTAATTCATCTATGACATCGGTGATTTCTTTAAGAAGTCCTAAAGAGGTAAAATTCATGGGTATCTCGCTGGTTATAAAAGGCGCTGAATAATGGCGCTAGTGTAGCATTGCATAAAAGAGGTCGGCCTTATTATTTACTTTGTATGATGAAGTAAAAGGTGAAGGCTGTGCCATTGTATGGCGTAACCTATCAAAGTGACCGCTTTCGTATGGTTAAACACGATAGCCCATACAGCACGACGATTAAGGCTGAGAAAAAAGTGGGATCGATTCCCCAGTGAAGGCTAATCGGTCTGATCATGAATAAGCTGAAAGCCACGGGAAGTAAAAGTAAAAACATACGACTAATGCTAATGGTGAGTGTAAAGCCTTCCGCACAATTTCGACAAACTTGCGCTCGGCGCAGGCTTTTTTTAACGGTTGAGAACGGCAGTTTTGCTTCGCAATGAGGGCATTTCATAGGGCAGACCTAAGTTGTGGTTTATTGTCGATGCGCGACAGTCTGCATGAGTCTTTGAGATGGCACAAGTCGAGGTGTTTAAAGGGCGAGACTAAGGTGGCAATACACCTTCATTCAGAGCATGAATTATTGTGCCACTCTTTCTATCTAGCTCGGATTTACTGACATATATTTATGTAATTAAATAACCAAATAAAGAGAAGGTTGAAAATTATATTCTTATTTTTTTCTTATTGTTTTTTATCATCTAATCAGATTCGTATTTTTATTGTTATTTAACAATCAATTAAGGTGTATCGTTTTTATTTTTAGGAATTAAGTAAAAAATAAGAATAATTATCAACTGCGTTTCGTTGTAATAAAGTTACCAAAATGTATCATTGTTTTTGAAAACATATGTTTTTGACAAGCTCTATTTATTATAAAAACAACATACATTTAGGTCTGATAATCATGAAAAAATCTATTCTACATACTGCTATTATTAGCAGTATCTTGTCTGTCAGTGCTGCTCATGCCGCCCCTTCTTTTGATGCTAATTTCGAGTTAAATACCGATGCTATTTCTAAGGCGGAAGGCGATACGACGTATGACCAAAATGGTCGTGTTGAGTTGAATGCATACAGTAAACATACTGCAGGTGATAACTTCTTCGCAGGTAAAGGAACTGTTCTGCTAAATACGGATGGTGAAGCAACCGTTGACGATGCTTTTATCCAGCTGGGCAATAATGCTTGGGATGTCCAGCTTGGTCGTTTTGAAGGAGTGAATCTATTTCCGCTTGGTAAAGACACCATGGTCGAACACGTTGCTAATGTTGATGTTTATCAAGCGAATAAAGTACGTGGCCGTGCTGGTGATGATGGTGGACAAATTGCTTTCCATTTCAATGCGAGTGAAAACGTAAAATTCGAAATTGATACTATTTTTGGTGATGATGATACAGCGGGTGATGATACAGCCGCTATCTCAGGTGTTCGCCCATCTGTTACGTTTATCACGGATACTGCAACGTTCACGGCTGGTTTTGAAAGCGTTAAGTACGACTTAACGGCGGGTGGCGATGTTAGTCAATCCGGTTATGCTTTAACGGCAAATTTTGATGTTGCCGCTGCGAACGTTAATCTTTCTGCTGCTTTCATGGACGATGATAATACCGATCAGAAGGTATCTTCTTTTGCGGCAAACATGACCTATGGGAATTTTGGTTTGGGTGTGATTGGATCGAATGTTGATAACAAAACAGGCAATGATCCGTCCTTGCTAACGACGTATGTTGCTTACACAATGCCAGTATTAGACATTGAAAATGCGACAGTTACATTAGCAGGCTCCTACTCCACCGCGGATAAAGTTGCCACTGGCGCCAATGATAAAACAACCGCGGCACGTGTTCGTTTTAACTATTCGTTCTAATACATAGTTAAAGGTAAGAGCAATACCGCTGGTTATTCCCTTTTCTGGCGATATTGTTCTTTCTTTATGTGCCCTTTCTACCTTTGTCCTACATACCTATTAGGCATGTAGTTATTATTCAATAACGCGTAAGGTCATTAAGTCGCTGTCTTTGGTGATGACCAATGTTGGATCAACGCGCAAACAGCTGCCAGCATAGTGTCCAGCCACGGAAAAAGTACAGACTTGTGAGCGGTAGCCTTCAATGTCGGGCAGTTTCCAAAGTGCTTGAAAGATTTGGTCCTGATGGGAAAAACGACCCGCTGTTTCTTCCATCAAAGCGTCTTCACCATCGAATAAACTGATGTTAAAGCCACAACGGCCAGCAATAGGTTTACTCACATATCCGTTGGTTTTAAGAGAGTCGCTTAGTTCAAAAGACGATTCCAATAAATAAGGATGATCAGGGAAAAGCATCCATAAAACGGGTAAAATCGCTTTATTGCTCGGAATAAGTGTCCAAAGTGGTTCATATACCATCACGTCTTTGCGCAATAACACATCCACTAAGCGTGGTGCTGTACTGCGCGGCGTATCAGTCTGATAATCCCGTAGGCGTTGTTCATCGTCGTCACATTCAGCACGAATCTGATCTAACGCGGTTTCCCATGCCCAAGTCTTCCATACCCAGCGAATTTTGACGCCATCGGCATCGACCACATCACCCTCTTCGTCCCAACGTAAGTTGGCGACACCTTTGATCACTTTACAATTTAATCCGGCTTTTTCCATGGTGCGTTTCATGAAAAGAGCGTGATAGTTTTCTTCAAGGTCGGTGTCTTGCATGATGTGAATCACGCCTTTCACGTCGCTGTTTTTCCACGCTTCAATCAATTCGTCGATCAGTTCCGTAGCTGAACCATCTCCTTCATTGCCGCCATAATGCTTGGCCCATTTCTCTTGGATAATCCCCGCTTCCATATAGCAAGAAGCCGAGTCACAGTTGTACTCGTAAACCTTGATACCTTGTGCGGATACGCTGAAATCGAACCTTCCAGTGATCATTTGATTACGACGATTGTCCCAAGATTGATGAATCTTCGGCCATAACGCCGGTGGAATGTTAAAGCTAGATAACAGTTCATCGTTTTGTAATACGTAGTCTGTCGCGTGCATAAACAAAGCGTGCAATTCGTTCGTCGCGCGTTTCAGTTCCCGTTCAGCGGTCTCGGTCATGACCATGTATTTGTGGTCGTCTTCGACTCGGCTGGCGAGTTTGTGTCCACCCATCATATCGACAAAGGCTTCTTCCGCTGGATTGGCGATATTTAACCAAGCGCGTGTGGCTTGACCCTTGTCCGGCACATGGCGTAGTTGTAGATCGAAAAGTGTTGGATCGTCAGGCTCAATATTTTCTGCATGCTGGTCATCGTCGGTTTGAATGACCCAACCTAAAATAGAAGCGTCACCATAGGAGCAGCGTAACCAGTAGCCGCCATCGTCGCTGATTCGTGCTTCTAGTTCGCGGGAATAGTCTTGCCCTTCAGACCAAACGTGGTGACCGACGTTTTGTTCAATCAAATGCAGGCGATCCGGCATGACTTTGGTGATAATGGCGACATGGCCGGTGACTTCAAATTCGCCGCCTTCGCTCCAAATTAACAAGGAGCCAACTTCTGGATGACGCAAGGATCCATTGCGAAACGATTTCAGCGGTAAGCGGCTTTCGTCGACAATCAGTCGAGCGGACGTCAGGCGGAAAATATCGTACGCCATGGCGACGTCATCAAAGATGTAGCCTTTATTGAGATACAACCAACGACGAGCAAACTCAACACATTGCCATTTGTAACCCATGAAAACGCCGTCCACATAACTGCGGTAAGCATGACGATTGGGTAACTCGTTGTCATCGGCAGAATCATAATCAGACGAGTAAACAGGGACGTTGCCTGGCGCTATGCCTAACAAGGTGCCAAAGGGTGTTGGTTTAGTGGAATCAGATACCATCGTGGTGAAATCCCTCACGCAAAAGCGTTTAATAGGGTCAAAGAAAAGACGATAAGAACACCGTCTTGGTGCTCGCAATATAGTCCTTGCAAAGTGGGTCTGCAAGCACTGAAAAGGTTATTAATTGAGCGACTATTCAGTAAAGAAAGTGCACGAGATTGTTTTTTTGAATTACTGCCATATGTAGTGTTTATCTTTGATATCAAGATTGAAACTTATTCTGGAGTTCATAATGACTAACACAGCAACAACACTATTTAGCCCTGTTAAATTAGGCGATTTAGAACTGCCAAACCGTTTTGTAATGGCGCCATTAACGCGCACACGCGCTCCTGGGCACCTACCAAACGCTTTGATGGCAGAGTATTACTCTCAACGTGCTAGTACTGGTTTGGTAATTACTGAATGTACTATGGTAACTGAAGGCACCTCGTCTTTTGGAGATGATCCAGGCATTTATTCGCAAGAGCAAATTGAAGGCTGGAAACTAACGACAGACGCGGTTCATAAAGCCGGTGGTCGTATTTTTATGCAAATTTGGCATGGTGGTCGCGCTGCGCACCCGTTACTGAATGGCGGTAAAGACGCCGTCTCGTCAAGCGCACTTGCAATCGAAGGTGAAACGCATACGCCGGAAGGTAAAAAACCGTATACCGTGCCTCGTGAGTTGACCGTAAGTGAAATCAAAGCAATTGTGAACGATTTCCGACAAGGCGCGATCAACGCCAAAGAAGCGGGCTTTGATGGTGTAGAAATTCACGGCGCGAATGGTTACTTGATCGATCAGTTCTTACGTGACAGCGCGAACCAGCGTACAGACGAATACGGCGGCTCGTTGGAAAACCGCACACGTTTCCTATTCGAAGTGATTGAAGCCGTAACCGGTGTGTTTGGTAGCGGCCGAGTGGGGTTACGCCTTTCACCTTTGAACAGCTTCCAAAGCATGAAAGACAGCGATCCTATCGCGTGGACTCACTTCTTATCTGAGCAACTAAATCGCTTTGATTTGGCGTATGTGCATTTGATGCGCGCCGACTTCTTTGGCTTACAAAAAGCGGATGTGGTGAGTGTGGCCCGTGGTGCTTACAAAGGCCACTTAATGGTTAACATGGGTTACAGCCCTGAAGAAGCGAACCAAGTTATTGCGGATGGTCAAGCGGACAGCGTGGCATTTGGTACAGGCATCCTTGCGAATCCTGATTTCGTTGAGCGAGTTAAAGAAGGTGCAGAGTTGAACCTACCAAACTCCGACACTTTTTACACGTCAGGCGCAGAAGGGTACACAGACTACCCATTTATGACCGCGTAATCTGTCATAGAAAACCGACGGCTTAAAAACGCCAAGGCCTTTGCCTTGGCGTTTTTTTTTGTGCGTTTTGAATGGCATTCATTTGGCTGTATATTTTTCAAAAAAAAGCCCATTGACGTTTGAAGTAGAAGTCTTTTAACTTGGCGGTAATCATTTCTTTTTAAGGTAAATCTAACGTGACCATTGCTTCTCATGTTGTTTCAAAACTGCCGTCTGTCGGCACCACCATTTTTACTAGAATGTCGGCGTTAGCGGCGGAAAAAGGTGCGATCAATTTGTCGCAAGGGTTTCCCGATTTTCCGCCGGATGCGAGATTATTACAGCGCGCGTCACAAGCGTTGTTAACGGGTAACAATCAGTATTCGCCCATGACAGGGTTGCCATTATTAAGAGACACGGTGGCGGGTTTAATTGAACGTCACTATGACCGCAAGGTCAGTGCGCTGGATGAAATTACTATTACCAGCGGCGCATCAGAAGCCATTTTTGATGCCATTGCTGCGATCATCCATCAAGGCGATGAAGTGATCTTGTTCGACCCCGCTTACGATTTGTATGAACCGGCCGTGACGCTCGCAGGGGGCGTTTGTAAACGAGTGACCTTGTTTGCACCGGACTTTCGCCCAGATTGGCACGCGTTTGAAAAATTACTGACCGATCAAACGCGTTTGGTCTTGATCAACACGCCACATAACCCAACAGGCAGTTGCTGGACTCAGCAAGATTTGGATTGCTTATGGCAAGCGATAGAGAGTCGTGACATTTATGTGTTGTCCGACGAAGTGTATGAGTTTATTTATTTCGGAAAGTCTATAGTAAGCGTTCACAAACACGCTGAGCTTGCAACACGGAGTTTTGTTGTCTCATCGTTCGGGAAAAGTTTTCACCTTACTGGCTGGAAAGTCGGCTATGTCGTTGCCCCACCGGCGTTAACGGCAGAGCTTCGTAAGGTGCATCAATTTGTGACCTTCTGTACGGCAACGCCTTTGCAACAAGCCTTGGCAGAGCACCTACGTGAATTACCTGAGGAAAGTACGGCATTAGCGGCGTTTTATCAGCGAAAACGGGACGTGCTAAGAAATGCGTTGGCCGACAGCCGCTTCACCCTGTTGCCTTGTGAAGGCACGTATTTTCAATTGTTAGATTACAGCGACATTAGTGATTTGGATGATGTGGCATTTTGCGAATGGCTGATTGATGAAGTGGGCGTCGCGGCGATTCCCATTAGTGTGTTTTATCAGCATCCGCCTGAAAACCAGCGGGTTATTCGTTTGTGCTTCGCCAAAGAAGAAAGCACCTTATTAGACGCAGCACAGCGATTAAGTCAGCTTTGAGTGGTTCTCGTTTTTGATATAAAACACCCCATGACAAACGCGTTCAATAATGGCGCTCGTTTGTCATGGGTGCTGGATGGATTGAAAGTCTTTTAGCTTGGCATACCGTCGAACGCTGGAACATCGACTAAGCGCTGATCCCAGTTGCCTTTGCTGTCCATAAATATATGCGCTTGGGGTGTTATGTCGACATCTGTGTCTAAGCAGCCGGCAGGAACAACGACTAAGCCTCGTGACTTTGCATCAGTAGGTATATTTGACCCACAAACCGAGCAAAAAGTACGAGCAAAGTTTGTATCTTCTAGTCGATAAAAACTGAGTTTTTCTTCTCCGCTTAACCAGCGTAATGCAGCGCCCGGCGCGAATAAACTCGCGCAATGGGCCGAGCCTGATGTTTTTCGACAACGACTACAATGACAAAGGAAAAACTTTTTAAATTCGCCCTCTAATTCAAATTTAACCGCGCCGCACAGGCAAGATCCAGTATGAAGATGACTCATAGTGATGTATTCCTAATGACGTAAATTTTAGATTTTTATTATAGAGGGCAGGTGTAATTATTGTTAGATTTTTTGTTCTAGCGTCAATATGACACAAAAAAATGACCTTAAAGAAACATTAAGGTCATTTTTTCTGAAACGTACTTGAGGACGATGTCGTCCGTCTTTACTGAGCGGTATATCCTCCATCAATGACGATGGCTTGTCCGGTCACGCCTCTTGCTGAAGGGCTGGTGAGAAACAAACAGTAGTCCGAAATCTCATCTACTGTGAGTAAGCGCCGTTGCGGTACCAGTGGCCAAATGACTTCTTCCAGCACATGGTCGAGAGACACATTGCGCGTTTTGGCTAAGTCTTCCAGCTGATTTCTTACCAAGGGCGTGTCCACATAGCCGGGACACAGCGCATTGATGGTCACACCAAAAGGCGCCGCTTCAAGTGCTGCGACCTTCGTGAGACCAATTACGCCATGTTTGGCGGAGTTATAGCCTGCTTTCCCTGCAAAACCGATTAAACCATTAATTGACGCCATATTAATGATTCGTCCATCGCCTTTTTCTTTCATTAGCGGCAGAATTTTTTTGATCGCCAAAAAGGGCGCAATCAGCATAATGTCGATTAACCGACGGTACGTTTCTGAAGGAAATTCTTCAATGGGCGCAATATATTGAACACCAGCATTATTGATCAGAATGTCGATGTGGCCAAATTGCTCAATGGCGGAATCTATGGCGCCCATAAACTGCGTTTCGTTGGTGACATCACAGGCAAAAAAAGCACAGTGTTGATTAAATTCAGACAGCTGATTTTTAGCCTCTTCGATTGCGCTTTGACTGAAATCTAAAATAGCGACACTCATATTGGATTTGAGAAATGCATGAGCAATCTCTAACCCTATGCCACTGGCCGCTCCCGTAATTAAGACTGTTTTATTGTTCATTTTTCATTCTCCAAACTGGAAAGCAAGCGGCTAACCGTAAATTACTTCTGGTAACCAAAGGACGAGGTCTGGAAATAAGAAGACCAAAAGTACCGCCAACAACTGCAAAAGGACGAATGGAATGACGCCTTTGTATATGTGTAGCGTGGTCACGCCAGGGGGGGCGACACCTTTGAGGTAGAAAAGAGAGAAGCCGACAGGAGGCGTTAAAAAAGAGGTTTGTAGTGCCAAAGCAAACAACACTACAAACCACACCAAATTGAAATCTAATGCGACAACGACGGGTCCGACAAGCGGCAGTAGGATCAAACTGATTTCCAGCCAATCTAAGAAAAAGCCAGCGACAAAAGCGATCAAAAGGATGACCACGATGATGCCTGCGGGTGACAAGGGGATGCTTTGCAATAAATCGCTGATGAACTCATCGCCACCAAGTGTTCTTAATACCACCGCAAAGGCCGTTGCGCCTAAGAATATTCCGAATACAAAGGAGGTCGTGATCGTGGTTTTACGACAGACTTCGGCCAGCATTTTCATGTTGAAGCGTTTGTTCAAAATAGCCAATATCGTCGCGCCTAATGCCCCAACGCCAGCGGCTTCGGTTGGCGACACAATTCCCATAAAAATAGAGCCCAAAACCGAAAGAATAAGAGCGAGAGGCGGAAAAACAGCTTTTAGCGCAGACCAGATTAATCCCATGGTAACGGGAGGTAAATTCTGTGGAGGTTGGCAGACTGATGGGTTAAATATGGCGGAAAGGATGACATAGACAATGTACAAGGCGCCGAGTAATAACCCCGGAATGAGCGCCCCCATAAATAAGTTACCGACGGAGAGAGACAGTTGATCCGCCATGATGATCAACATGATGCTAGGCGGAATCAAAATCCCCAAGGTTCCCGACGAAGCAACAATACCACTGGCGAAGGAAGGTGAATATTTTTGCTCTAACATCACTGGCATAGACAACATGGCCAGCAACACCACTGACGCACCAACGATGCCCGTTGACGCCGCAAACAAGATACCGATTAAAATGACGGCCACTCCAAGCCCGCCTCGGAATCGACCAAACAAATTAACAAAGTTCACCATCAAACGTTCAGCGACACCGGAACGTTCCAGCATGAGTCCCATGAAAATAAACATAGGCAGGGCGACGAGCACCCAATTGCTCATTTGGGCATAAATCCTTTGGACGATGGTGCCGTAAATGCGCCAATCATTCATGTAATAGGTGTCCCAATCCAGATATTGAGACGTTAAAACACCAATGACACTGAAGACAATCGCCAACCCTGCGAGAATCCAAGCAACTGGAAAGCCAGAAAAAATCAATAAAATAAAACAGCCAAGCATGGCTATAACTAAGAGTTCATATGCTTCGAACACAAACTTCCCCTGAAAATTAGCCTTTTGAATGGCGGTTATGAGTAGATACGCCTCGAAGGAAAGCGACACAGCGAAGCCAGCGAGAAGTGGCCGCCATGATCAACAAAGCCAGTGCGATCAAAATGAATGACTTGAGAATCCAACGCATTGGCAGACCATCAAAAGATGGCGATACCTCGTTTAGTCGGTAAGACCGCTCAACAAAGGGAAGGGCATAGCTAAACATCACAAAACAAAAGGGCAATAATAAAAGGCTGATCCCAACGATTTCAACCCACACTCTTCGTTTCATAGGCCAATGCTCAGCCAGCGCATCGACGCGAACATGACCATCGTGAATAAAACAGTAGGACAGACCGAGCATGAAACCAACGGCGTACAAGTGCCATTGCAGTTCCTCTAACGCCACAAACGTCGTATTGAAAAAGTAGCGCATTAGGGCATTGCCCACGATTAGGAGCATTAAGGCTAACCATATCCAAGAAATGCATTGGCCCATTTTTTCAATAAAAGATTCGAGACAGTGTGACACCTTGGTATGAGGTAGCTCGGCAATATTGGAATGCGATAATTTCGCCTCGATTTCAGCTAAATTCAATTCAGTTGATGGATCGGACATGTCTTTCCCCTTTGATTCCGGATGGTTTATACACCCAGTGAAAAACGTCGGCACCATAAGGTGCCGACTCACTTAACAGAGTTCAAATAGAGTTATTTCGTACCCCAATCACGTGGTAAGTAGCCGAATTTTTTCCAAGTGCTGTGCTCTTTCTGGAAGGCTTTCATAGAAGAGTAGATTTTGTTGAATTCAGGGTTCTCAGCAGAATGACGCGCCATGACTTTGTCTGTTGCTTCTTCAAAGGCGCTCAAGATTTCAGGAGAATACTGATGCAGTTGTACGCCTTTTTCTTTAAACCGAGTCAATACACCGCCTTGTAGCGCTTCTGATTTAGATATAGACAGAGTGTTGGCGGCCACACAGGTATTCTCGATCAAAGATTGCGTTTGCTTGTTGAGCTTATTCCAGTCATCCATATTGATATAAAGGAACTGGTTAGTCGAAGGCTGATGCCAGCCTGGAAGATAGTAGTGTTTGGCCACTTGATAAAAGCCAAGCTGCTCATCCACCGTAGGAATAGAGAACTCAGTGCCATCCAAAACGCCGGTTTCTAAGGCTTGATACAGTTCGCCCCCAGGGAAGACATTGATCGACATGCCGAATTCAGACATGATTTCACCGCCAAGACCTGCTGCGCGGAATTTAAGACCGTTTAGATCATCAACGGATTTGATTTCTTTTCGGAACCAGCCAGCCGCTTCTGGGCTAATGGTGCCACAAAGAATAGGATAAACATCGTAAGGCTTGAACAGTTCTTTGAGCATTTTATCGCCGTCGTGATAATACATCCAAGCGGTAAATTCATTTGATTCAAGGCCAAATGGCGTTGCGCCAAACAGTGCCGCCGCTGGGATTTGTCCCCATTCGTAGCCCATCCAAGAGTAACCCGCAGAAACATTTCCTGAGCTGACGTTATCAAAAATACTCAGGGCAGGGATTAACGAACCGGGTTCGAACACTTGAAGTTTGACTTTTTTGCCACTCATGTCACTGAGCATTTTTGACACTTCCGGCATGGTGTCACCCAGTGCCGTTAAAGATGAAGAGAACGCCATGGGTACTTGCCAGCGGACTTTGTCGAAGTCTGCATAAGAAGGCATCGCGAAGCTTAATGTGGTTAAGCAAGTTGCTGTTATCAAAGCATTTTTCATTTTTTTAATCCTATTATTTTTATTGTGTGTTCTTTCAAATCGTAGAGAGCATTGCTTGTCCCGTGTACGCCATAGGCAACTATGGTGCTGCCTATGGCCTTATCAAGAAGAGTGCCATAAAAATAAACTTCATTACTTTCAAATGGTTAACGTATTTTTTTGTTTTTTTATAAAAATGGAAGAAGTATTTTTCCGAAAAACTGGACGGTTTTTATAGTAAACAGACCTCTTTCACTCTAACCGTAGTCCGAAAAAAAAGACGCCGTCCGATTTTTAGGACGGTGCAGTGTGTTTCTTGCTATTTTTTTGCATATTGTGTCTAACCGAATGATCAGCTTATTCCGTGCTTATCGAGCTTTTCGTAGAAAGTAGATTTACTGATACCAAGTTGCTTCGCGGCTTTTGTTCGGTTGTCGCCACATTCGATCAAGGCTATTTTGATGATGTTTCTCTCTGCTGCATTGAGCTGATCTTTTAGGCTGCCAGCAGGTGGCATGATACCAAGAGGCGCATGGCTTTGCGGCGATAGGCTTTCGGTGTGAGACAGTTGTGTGGGTAATAATGAAAGCGGAATTTTTCTATCGTGACTGGTGTAGAACGCCGCTTCCATGACATTCTCAAGCTCACGGATATTGCCTGGCCAGTTGTACGCCAGCATGGCAGTCAGTGCTTGCACAGTGAGTTTAGGGGCGCGGCGCCCCGTTCTTCTAGACAGCTTTTGTAGGAAAAAATCGGCGAGTTTGGCGATGTCTTCGCGGCGTTCTCGCAGTGGAGGAAGATCAATCGCCACCACGTTGATACGATAGTAAAGATCTTCTCTGAAATCCCCGCTTTCTATTAAGCTTTCTAATGGACGATGTGTTGCGGTAATCAGGCGAATATTCAACGGGGTTGACCCTATGCCGCCCACGGACTCGACTTCTCGGTCTTGTAATACACGAAGCAGTTTGGCTTGCATCAACAAAGGTAAGTCGCCGATCTCGTCGAGAAACAAAGTCCCGCCATTGGCTAATTGGAATTTACCGGGCTTGCCGCCTTTTTTTGCACCGGTAAACGCGCCTTCTTCATAGCCGAACAATTCACTTTCCAGCAAATTTTCTGGGATCGCGGCGCAATTGACTTTAATAAATGGAAATTCCGCTCGATCAGACAGCTGGTGGATAGCGTGGGCGTACAGCTCTTTCCCTGTTCCAGATTCGCCACGAATTAATACTGTTACGTCACCAGAGGCCACTTGCGTAACCTTTGCACTCAAGGATTTCATTACCTGACTGTCACCGATGATGTCATTTAGGTGAAAGTTAGCGCCCGTGTTGACCTTGTCGGAGGCGATGCTTTTTTGGTATTGAAAATCTTGCTCGGCCAGAAGGGCTTTTATGTGGCTATTAATTTGTTTCCATTCATGAGTATCATGAAAAATCACTGTGCCCACCGCGCCAATGACCTCGCCCTGATCGACGATAGGAAACCGGCTGGCGATCATGTTGCTGCCTAAAATCTTCTGAAAAGACAATCGTTCCGCTTGGCCTGTCTGCACGGTAATGTGCATGCGAGTGTTTTCAATGACGTCGGTGACCTTTTTTCCCTTTACATCCTCCGCCTTTACACCGAGAAAGCGTGCATAAGGTCGGTTGATGAAAAAAATCTTTGCTTGATGGTCGACAATAACGACCCATTCTTCCATCGCATTCAAAATGGCTTTGTAAGTGTTGGCTGCCTGCGAGAGTTTTTCTAGTTTCTTTAATGGCATTTCAACTCCGCTTATTGTTCTGTGATGAATCAATCCGCTTTTTGTTATTGGTTTTTTGTCTAAGCAAACATTCTAATCTAAATAAGCTGCTTTTCCTTAACTTAAGAATCGACATCAACCACTTAAGCGAATCATCGGCCGCCGCTGGCATTCGTTATTGGCAAAAGTCTTTAACGACGAGTATGAAAAAGTGCTTATTTACGTCATCAAAAAAAGGCATCACACGCAATGATTTGTCATTTAAGCATTGCTGGTTTGAAAAAAAAGAGCCGCTACTTTAGTAGAGACTCTTTTTTAGTGGTTATGCTTTTTTAGAGGTTACGCTTTTTTAGAGGTTACGCTTTTTTTAGTAGACGCTTACCGCAGTACAATACTTCGGTGAGTCTCGCTAAAACAACTCTTTTGTTAGGGTTTATCGAGCGTTTTTCTATACTCTTCTACAGGTAAACCCCCTATTCCCCAGTCTTCTAGATCGACTTCATTGATGACCACAAAAGTGGTTGCTGGTGACTTGCCGAGTACCTCTTTTAATAAATCGGTTACGCCTTTGATTAGGGCGGATTTTTGATCTTGTGTAACACCTTCACGGGTGATTTTTATATTTACGTAGGGCATGTTTCGTTCCTATTTTTCTATGATTTGAAAGACTTTTGCAATAATTTTCCACTGACCACCCTCGCGGATTAGGGTTAAGAAATCCACAAAATCCCGCGACCCAATGGCGCATCTCACTCTGGCTCTGGCAGTATTTTCACCAGCCAATTCGATGCCATCAATACAATCTTTTCTGGGTTCTTGGCGGGAGGCAGGCGATTCTCTCTGTGCAATGATTTTTCGGTATTCACCCATCTCATAACACAAAGTGGGTGATTCATCTGCTGTGATATAGATCGCTCGTTCATGAAACACCATATCGAACTTATCAAGGTCACAGTAATAGAGCGTGTCGAAATAGCGATTGAGTACCGTTGTAATGTCAGAGAATGCGTCCATTAGAGTGCCTCACTTTTAATGAGGCCTTCAGCGAGCATTGCTTTCTGGGTTGCTGGGCGGTTATAGACTCTTTGCATGAAGGCATCGGTATAGGGCCAACGCTCAAGTGATAAACCAATAAAATTAGACCAATTCAAAATCACAAATGCGTAGGCATCCGCAACCGTATAATGTTGCCCCATCAAAAAGTGGCGACCATCCTTTAAGCGAGTTTCAATGGACTCAATACGTTTGGCTATTTTTTCTTCCGTTCGTTTTTTTGTGTCAGCGTTCAAGGCAATATTTGAAAAAAATGGGCTATAGGCTTTATGTAATTCAGTAGCAAGGTAACCTAAAAGCTCTTGCAGACGGGTATGCTCAAAACTATCGCTAGAAGGCATGAGTGCCTGTTCTGGGCTTAAATTGCCTAAATATTGAAGTATCGCAATGTTTTCAGTGAGTACGTCGCCATTATCAAACCCTAGTGCGGGAACATAACCGTTTGGATTAATGGTGTTGTATTGAATGCCTTGGCTGGTCGTGCCTTTATCGGTATCCACTTCTTCTAGTTCAAACGGCAAATTTAGTTCGTTTAGGAGGATGTGTGACGCCATTGAGCAGGCGCCTGTTTTGTAATAAAGCTTCATAATGTGTCCATAGATTAATGAATAAGTAGATATATAGTATCTAACCTATTGCTAGTTACTATAGGTAACCTATAAAATCAGGTTTCTCTCCAGTAACTTGATTACCTTTATGGCATTGAAACTACGAAAAAATAAAAGTCCCCTTCCACCAGAACCCTGTGCACTGACGGACTGTATGGCACTCATTTCTGGCGCATGGGCTCCTAACGTTATTTGGTGTTTACGTATGGAACCAAGGCGCTTTAATGAACTGAGAGTGGATATTCCACCGATTTCAGCCAAAGTATTGTCTACTCGATTGACGGAATTAAAGGCGCGTGGACTCATAAACAGAAATGTCCTTCCAACCTCACCACCTTCTGTTGAATATGAGCTGACGGCGTTTGGTCAAGAATTGATTCCAGCGCTTGATGCTATTGTTCAAGTTGGACACAAGCTGAAATTAAAAGCGTCTGACTAAAATAGCAGTGAGAGTTTACCGTAGAAAAGTACCGGTAGAAAAAGTACCAGTAGAAACAAGAAGTGTTCCTAGGTTGAAGGCACTCATCTCTGACAAGAGAAAGAAAATTGAGTGGGGCGTGTAAACGGTATGCGGTTATATCAAGTGACTAAGCTGATTCTCTACAGAACACGCTTAGTCACTTGTTTGTGTGAAATGGGCAGGTTAAGCCTTCACGTTAGCGTGCTCTTCCTTCTTATTTTTTATCCTTGCTTGAAAAGCTCTCTCTAAGCGATGTAACCCAGCCGCTGAATGTATGCATGGCACTACTGCCTTTGCCGAGCAGTTCGTGCATTTCCTCTTCAAAACGAGATTGTTTCGACTCTTCCGGTTCAGGAAGTGGCGGCAAAATATGCGCAAAGTAAGTGTTGTCGAGCAGGCGATGCAACAGGCGTTCGCCAACAAAAGGTTTCCCGCTGTTTAACGCCCGCGCGCCTTTGATCAAGTTACGAATATCGTATTGCGTTGGGCTAATATCCGGCACTTGTTTGGGGATATTCAGCAGTTTATATACACCAATGCGGGCGGTACGAACAGACGCTTCCATGGTGAAAATAATATCGTTACGCGTCTCTACGAATTGCCCAATTAAGCCCAAATTAGTACAGCCTTCGGGCACGGCATGAGGGCGATCTCCCGCCGCTCGTGTCATAAACTGCGAGGTAATATAGGGCATCAGTGCGAGTCGCACTTTGGTATTGGCAACAATCTCATCCAACTGATCTTCAATGCCAAGGTGATAACAAAGCTCAGTGAGAATGTCTTTACCAGTACATTGTGCCATGGTTTTTTGAATGCGATTACCTTGCTTGTCCATTAATAATCCATAGACCCAAAGCACCAGCGTATCGTCAGGCTGGTCTAGGAAATGCGGCTGACGGTTGCAAGTCACACTCAGCAGCCAATTAGAGTCCGTAATCGTGATGATGCCACCTGTGACTGCACGGCCAGAATACGGATCGTTGACAGACAAGGCTTTCAACTTGTCGATCAAAGGAGAGGGTTTGCACGTTAGTGTCGCAGATTCCCAAATGGATTTTTCTACGTCCCCATAGAACTTTTCTGGCTTACCAAATACAGGGGATTTTTTCGCCAGATTCTTCCATAACGACCATCCGCTGTGTTCACCCGGATCATGTCTGCCACAATCAAGTTCTGGAACCGTGTTCATATCGCCATAAGCGGTGTGTTCTGTCATTGACCCTGTCAGCGCAAAGACTAGATCCCCCAATCCGACGTTTATACGCTGAGCTTCTGTTTTTCCGTTGTTTATTACCTCGGCTTGGATGCCGGTGACGGTTTTTTTATCGCCCGAAAGCGAGAGATCAAGGTCATTCACGCGAGTGTTAAATTGAAAGGTGACGCCTTTGTCGCGTAGAAAATCCGCCAAGGGTTTGATGAAGGTATCGTACTGATTGTATTTAGGAAAAACCAAAGAGGACAAATCGCCAAAGCCATCAATTGAGTCGAGTAGGCGGTGTAAATACAGTTTGGTTTCCAGCAGACTGTGGCAATTTTTAAAGGCAAACATTGATCGGAAAAGGAACCAAAAGTGGCTTTTTAAGAACCCATCACTGAAATAATCCTCGATGCTGATGTCGTCGAGTGTTTCTTTGCGTTTTAGCATCAAACGAATCAATTCCCATTGCTGAGATTTGTTTAGACCAAAATCACTCGAATCCAACAGCGTGCCACATTTATGCATCAAACGCGCTTTGGAATAGTTTGGATCGTTGTCATTAATAAGGCGGTATTCATCGAGTACAGAATAGCCTTCTGGCAGTTCCACCGCAGGAATGTCTTGAAATAGGTCCCACAAGGTATCGTAGTTCCAGTTCATCTCGCGGCCACCACGGATAATATAGCCCTCTTCAGGATTACCAGAACCGTCCATAGAACCGCCTTCCACATCCATTTCCTCAAAAATGGTGATGTTTTCAGCGGGCATGTGTCCATCACGAATCAGATAAAAGGCCGCCGCAAGACCGCCAATGCCTCCACCAATAATCCACGCGTTGCGATTTTCTACTCCGGGCGTGGGTAAGGTTTTATGACGCGCGTATGGCGCAATAAAATCGTATGGCGGTAGGGTGTTTAGCGGTTGATGATGCCAGAAATCGCGTGTTGCATCTGGCTCGTGTTCAAAGCCTTCTGGCGCGGTCGTAGGAATATCAAACGTAGACAGTGTTTTATCAATCATCACACATTTCCTTTCGTGGTGGCAGGGATCAGCAATACATGCTTTTCACCATAGTGGCACATTTGAAAGGCGTGCAAGCTGCCTTAGATCAAGGGTTGAGGCTTAAGTGTGAATAATAAAACCGCTACAAATTTTAAGAAAAATGGGGATTGTAAAAGAGTCTCTACTTCTTGCACAAAGTATGGAGTCTATGTGTATTCCCAGAAACTTGGTTGTTTTTATGGGCTCTATCGCCAACTATGTAATCAGCAAAACGACATAAACAAAACGCTAATCAGGAGGAAACATGCAAACTCAAACAGATCAAGTTAAGCACATTACAAACATTATAAAAGTGATGAATGGTGGCATTGAATTCTACCAAGAAGCGAAAATCAAACTGGATACCGCCACGTACCAAGCCTTCTTTGATCGCATGATCAGCGCCAAACAAGAAGCTGCGGCAGAGCTACAGCAATTCGCTGTCCAAGAACAAGGGAAACCAGAGACCGATACCAATAATGTGGTGAAAATGCGTCAAGCTTACACCAATTTGCTATCTAAGGTTTCCAGCGATTCCACCGCCTTTACTTACATTGATCAATTAGAAGAAGTGGAAGACAAAGTGCTAGAAGAGCTCGACCTTGCTCTTGAAAGAGAGCAAAAGCAGGAATGTGAAGTCACGCTTCAGCGGATCAAAGTCAGAATGAAAGAGTGTCACGACGAAATGAAAGCACTGCAAAAAGAGGCTGCTTAACACTCATAGTAAAGTCGTCTCTTTTCCCTAAGGGTGCTCTATTTAGCAAGAAAGAGACTAGGAAAAAAGAGCGACTGAATGATGTCATTAGGATAAATGTCATTAGGATAAATGTCATTATGAAAACGAAGTCAACGAAACGCTAATCAGGAGGAAACATGCAAACTCAAACGGCTCAAACAAATCATATTTCAGACATTATAAAAGTGATGAACGGCGGCATTGAATTCTACCAAGAAGCGACAACTAAATTGGACAACACCACTTATCAAGCCTTCTTTGATCGCATGATCAGCGCTAAAGAAGAAGCGGTTGCAGAACTGCAAAAATTCGCCGTCCAAGAAGATGGGTATCCAGAAAGCGACACCAGCAATGCGGTAAAAGCGCGCCAAGCGTATACCAAGCTATTGTCTAAGATCTCTAGTGACTCCACCTTCACTTATGTTGATCAGCTAGAAGAAGTGGAAGACAAGGTGCTAGTCGAAATCGACGCTGCGTTAGAGAAAAAACAAGCGCAGGATTGTGAAGTCACGCTTCAACGCGTCAAAGTTAGAATGAAAGAGTGCCACGACGAAATGAAAGCACTGCAAGTGACTACTCAATACTAAGATAAATGGACGATGTAAGACCGAGAAAAATCGAAAGCCAGCATTCACAGACTAAGGGTGATAGCTGGTTTTTTTTGGATTGTAAAAAAAAGGACAAACGCAAGTGTAGTCTTTAGCCCAGTGCAGACTCTGGTACGACGACGCTCAAAGATTGAGGTTTCACCACCACTTCAAGCTTATCTGCTTGGCGTTCTTCACCGTCGACGACATAATGGCCGACTTGGCTTATATCCACCGTGACACGCTGAGCCGTACGATGAAACACACCGTTGTTACCTTCTGGTGTTTCATTGTCTTCATTCCTATCCCCCATCCCTAGCAAGGCTAATTCCGCCAAATTTAAAATCTGCATACGCTCAGGATCTAACCAGGTTAAGTCCAATTTGCCATCCATGATATTCGGAACGCCTTTCCCTTGCGCTAACAAGGTGGTGATAGGCGCGGCATTGGCGATGGTTAAGCTCGGAGTCTTGATGGTAAACGGTTCGTCATCGTTCAGTTGTACGGTAAACTCATGGACCTCATTCTGACTAATGGCTTCCCACAAGCCTTGTAAATAGGCGAGCTGACCACTGGTGTTCTTTTTGCTTCGGTCGGCTTTTTCAATCATTTGTTGCTCAAATCCAACCCCAGCAAGTAACAGCATTAACTCGCCATTACAGGTGGCGGTGTCGATCCGTTGCTCGCAGCCGTCGATCAAATTCAAACACATGGTTTCCAGTGAGGCGACTTTCGACAAAGTCCCGCACAGCACGTGACTTAAGGCATTCGCGGTACCAAAAGGAATAATACCCAGCTTAATATGGGTTCCTACTAGCGCCGCCGCTACCTCGGTAATGGTGCCATCACCGCCACAAGCAATCACCATATCAGGCGATGTTTTTACCGCCTCTTTAGCCAGTACCGTGCCGTTTATTTCTGGTGTCGTTGTTTTGACCGTTATATCAAAGTAGGCCGATAAATAGCGCAAAATCGTCTCTTGATCTTCTTCCCACTGGCGTCTTCCAGAAACAGGGTTCGCGATCAACCATGCTGTATTGCGAACCACCAAGCGTTTGTCGTCTAACGCTTGTGTTAAATGCTTAAACTGTCGTTTGTTAAGCCGCGCAGTTTGGCGAATAGCGCGTACTTTATTCATCACCTCAGCGGGTGAAGATGTAGGGTTCTGACTAAGTAAATACGCCGCCATCATAAAAACAGAACGACCACGGCCTAAGGCGCAATGCACCACCACCGAGCGACCTGTTTTGCGGTGAGTGTGAATCCAGTTTAGCGCGCGCTGTATTTGCGTATCAGAGGGAACAGAATGATCAAGGATGGGAATGTTTAAATAATCTATATTGGCTTGAAAAGCTATCCAGTTCATCGAGCTGAACTCCGCCGTGACATCTAACACCGCACTGATATTTTCGTTTTTTATGTCATGAATATCGGAAGGAAACAGTCGTCTTGCAAGGTACAAACCCTCGTCTATTTTTTGTAATGCAGGAACCGTATCCGTGCTTCTCGCCCAACTGTTATAAAGCTGAGTGCTCCATAAAAAAGGCATAAATACCCAGCGGATATAAATAGGCACAGTGCCATCGGAACGTTTACGAAAAATAGTCGGTTTGTTGAGAAGGTAAGCAAGACTGACAGTAAAGAACGACAAGGCAAACCATGCCCAAGCCAACTTAAAGTACACAGCGCTGGTCATCACGCTCAAGAAAACAAAAAAGGCAGTGACCAATAAATAATAATTGGGATTAAACAATCTCTCTCTCCTAGCATCCAGCCATATACCAAAAGAGTAGCATCACTGTCTAAATAAAAGCTAGCGTCAGGTGCCGCGTGATGAAGGTATGAAGCGTATTGATGACTGAAACACTGCTCCTCCTTGAAAAGCGAGAAGGAGCGAGTGAAGGCTAAAAATTAGAGTGCCTTTTCTACTTTCGCAGCAACGTCACTAGAAACCCATGCTTTCCACGTTTTAGGATACTGCTCTAAAAAGTGATACATAGCCGCTTCACCGTCTGCTTGATTGTCTTCCATCCACGCTAATAACGTACTCATTTGTTGGTTGGTAAAGCCGCGTTTTGCGAAGTATTCAAAGGCTTGTGGCTCACGTTGAGCAAATGATTCTGTCGTTATCGTTTGCACCGGAGAAGGTGGGTACATGGTCACTTTTGGCGACACACAGTCTGGCTGAGTCGTACAGTTACGATATTCCTCTACGTCTGCGCCACTGCCAAAGTCCACTTTCACCATGTTGTATTTGCCCAATACAGGCGTCGGTGACCAGTAGTAACCAAACCAAGCTTGGTTTCGATCGTAGGCTTTAGAAATGGTACCGGCGAGCCCCGCACCAGAGCCTGGATCAATCAGTTCAAAACCACTTTCGTCTAGTTTAAGCGCGTTAAAAAGATGCTCTGCCGTAATCTGGCATGTCCATCCTGCAGGACAGCCATAAAATGCGTGCTTGGTATCGCTTTCAGGGTGGACAAATAAATCGGCATGCTTGATAACCCCTTCAATGGTGGCCATTTCTGGGTATTTTTTGACTAAATAAGCGGGAACCCAAAAGCCTTCTTCACCACCATCAATCAAGGATTTTCCAGCGTAGCGAAGGCGTTTTTCAGCCACGCCTTTATCCAGCGCTTCTTTTATACCGTTGGTCCAAAGCTCGGGCGCAACATCGGGCTTGCCCTTTTCAATCATCGATACGCCCGTTGGGACACTATCACCAGCAATAAGCTCGGCATCACACTGATAGCCGTTATTAAGAATGAATTGATCAACGTGGGCAATCAGACTTGCGGAGTTCCAGTTCATGTCAGCTATGGTAAAGGAACCACAGTCTGCAGCACTGGCATTAATGGAAAAAGCAGAAAGCAGCATAACAGGAAGTACTGAAGGCATAATCTTCATTTGACTGAGTTCCTATATCATTATTAGAACGCCAATTATAAACATAAGAAATAATAAGAAAAAATGGGTCATACAGAAAAAGCTATTTTATCTGATCACCGTTATTTGCCAAAAAGCTCTTCAGCTGCTGCGCTTAACTGCTAACAATCAAATTGTTTATCGCTTTCGAGATCAGTTCTTTTTTCACCAGTGTGCGTTTAACTGGCTGCTCAAACCAAAAGTTCATCGGCTGATCAAAGCCGATACCGTGCATGTAATTGTAGAGCGCTTTACGCAGTCCTTCGCCCAACATGTCGTGATCTGTCCCTGTTGGATCGGTGAAATCCACATCGTTTTCAGCGAACAAAATCTCAGGGCGTTCAGCGAGGGTGATGCCAAACTCTTCAGGGTTAATGCCTATCGGGCTGTGTGCGGTGGCCGCAAATCGGTGCCAGAAAGCAGACTGAAAACAGCCATGGGCCATCATCTGACGTACCATTTCCAACGCATCGATGGTTTCTTGCTCGGTTTGAGTGGGGAAGCCATACATCAAATAAGAGTGAACCAAAATATCCGCATCACTGAAGGCTTTGGTGACGCGAGCGACTTGTTCGACACTCACGCCTTTTTTCATCAGTTTTAGCAATCGGTCGGACGCGACTTCAAGTCCACCGCTGACCGCGACACAACCGGAATCCGCCAACAACTGGCAGCGTTCTGGTGTAAAGGTTTTTTCAAAACGAATATTGCCCCACCAACTGATTACCACGCCGCGTTCTATCAGGCGCCTTGCCAGTGCAAACAAAGCCTTTGGTGGCGCGGCTTCGTCGACAAAGTGGAAGCCAGTTTGTCCGGTTTCTTCGATCAACTCTTCGATTCGGTCCACCAGAATATCCGCGCCGGCGGCATCGTAGCGGTCTATATAATCCAACGTGACGTCACAAAAACTGCATTTACGCCAGTAACAACCGTGGGCAATGGTCAGCTTGTTCCAGCGGCCATCGCTCCAAATGCGGTGCATCGGGTTAAGCATTTCACACAAGGAAAGGTATTCGCCCAATGGCAAACCATCGTAAATGGGCGTGCCCACATCGGTTTGTGGGATGTCATGCAGTTCAGGGTTTTCATTGTAGTGTACGTACTGTTCGCCGTTTTCGTCTTCCGCGAGGAAGTAGGTGCGCACCAAGTCGTCTATTTCGCGTTTGCCGTCAAAGTATTCCAACAAGGTCATAAAAGGGCGTTCGCCATCATCGAGGCAGATAAAATCGATAAACTCAAACACACGTGGGTCTTTTAGTGCGCGCAATTCGGTGTTCACAAAACCGCCGCCCATGACGATTGGAATGTCAGGATTAATGGCTTTACAGGTTTGCGCAATACGCAGCGCGCCCAACATATTGCCGGGGAACGGCACGGTTAACGCCACCACGCTGGGTTGCGTTTCTTCAAGATATTGTTCGACTAATTGTTCCAGAATTTCGGAGCTAAAACTGGGCTCTCCCATTACGGTGTCGTAGAGGTTGTCGAAGGTTGGATTCGCCGCCGCAAGACGCTCGCCGTAACGGCTGACTTCAAAATACGGGTCAACGCCTTGGGTAATCACCGCCGATAAGTCATTGATAAACAAGGTCGCCAAATACTTGGCTTTGTCCTGTAAACCCAAACTGCCAAAAGCGGTTTTAAGAATGTCGCCAGATACCGCTTCCATCTGAGCGATGGCATCAAACGCGGGACCTTCTGGGAAAAAACGACGAGAAACAATACGCAGCGCAAGACTTGGGTCTTTGCCCTGTAAAAAGCGGATAACCGGTTCAACCGCGAGGCGATAACGATCAAACTCCGCCATAAAGGTGTAGATCACATCGGGCAGTTCATCGTCTTCAAATGACTCGAAATTGTCTTCCACATGTTGACGGATAATATCCAGCGCGGGCGCCGTCATCATCTCAAGAAAAAGCTCGATGGCAGGGTCACGCTGCACCGCCTCATAGCCCCGAGAGCGTAAAAAACCGGTCAGATACGCCGTCGCTGGGTACGGTGTATTTAACTGGGTCATCGGTGGGGTCATCAGAAGAACGGTCATAGCCTGCCTTTAAAGTAAAACCTAATCGGAATAAGGCGCGATTCTAGCATTTAAAAGGGGGCAGAACTCTTAAAACATGATGTGGTTATGGTTCCATTTCAATCAAGAAGCGGTGTTAGATAATCAGAACCTAATTGCTGCATTTGCCGTTCAACCCAGATCACTCTTTGACGAAGGTAAAAGGTTAAATCGTTAGGGCTTCGAGTGCGTGGGCTTGGTAGCATGATGGCCAATCGTGCAGCTTGGTTCATGGTGAGTTTGCTGGCCGATCGACCAAAATAATGTTGGCTTGCGGCTTCGACACCGTAAATGCCTTGGCCAAATTCCGCGATGTTTAAATACACTTCTAAAATACGTTTCTTACCCCAAAGTGTTTCAAGGCTCACAGCAAAACCGGCTTCCAGACCTTTGCGAACAAAGCTTCGACCTGACCAAAGAAATAGATTCTTCGCCGTTTGCTGCGTAATTGTACTGGCACCACGAAGACTGTCGCCATCGTCGTATTGGCTTAGCGCCTTACTAATAGCGGCAAAATCGACACCGAAGTGATTAGGAAAACGCTGATCTTCGGAAGCCACCACCGCCAACGGCATGTAAGACGGTAGCTTATCGATGCTTATCCAATCTTGAGTCACCGGATAAGGGCTTTGTAACATAAACGCCGTTGTCGGGGGCGGCACAAACCGAAGCAACAACAAGACGACAACCAACAAGAGTAAAGCGCGCCAAATAATCGTCCATGCTTTACTAAAAATATCGAATTTACGCTTTGCCATTCACTGTCTCTTGTCGGATTTAATAAGCTTGAAACTGCCCCGTCTATGGGGCGCAAGAATATAGAACATGGAAGGAATAGACTAGAAATTAATCAAAGCCACTTTTTTATGCGCATAAAAGTGTGGTTTTTAAAATTGGGGTCTAAAATTGGGGTCAGATGAAAATAGTGCAAATAATTTCAGGCGCACCTTAAGTGTCTGCGCAAATGGACGTTGATTAAATTAAGCCACTTGCTGGGACAGTACGATGCGACGATGTTGCAGGATAACGAGTAAAATCAAAAAACCTACCGCTAAGCAGAATGGAAACAGTACCGTGGTAACGGAGTACGCTTCGAGCGCCACAACGGAACACGCATTACGTAAAATCATAATCATGAAGAAAATACGGCTGTCTTCAAAGGGTCTACGGTAGGCTTTTTGGAAGGTAGGCCCAAAACCGATAATATCGACCGTGGTCAAAATCACCACCGTCCACAACGGATCATTGGTCATGTACCACAGGGGCAACGATGCCAAAGCAACGCCCAAAAAGCCCCAATCCAATCTGGTGATAGTGGCATCGCCGCGCTTCATATAAGCCAATATGGCAATGAAAATCGTAATAACCCCTGATAACCCAATGGGCCATGCACCCATGCCGCCCTCGGCTTCTAGTTGAGCAAAGAAAATAATGGTAGTGGTGATGCCCCAAATCATCCACGAAAACACGTGAGGCTTTACTTGGCCGCGTAAAATCAGCGCAATGTAAGGCACAAAGCCAATGATCGCCAACGCAATGGCGATGCCACTAAAAATAAGCTTTATATTGAATTCCATTTCCCCGCCTAGCTCCAGCCGTGATAGTAAAACTCGATTCTAACGATTTCATCAAGAAACAGGCGGACAAAACACGTCAAATTTGCACCGAAATAGGTCGTTTAAGATAAATTGGGGTCAGATGTAAATAGCACTAGATCGAGTACGCACAGCCACCCAGTCCGATATGGCATTGGGGAATGATAGATTTAAAAATAGGTTGAAAAGTTAACCGGTAGGCGTGTGATACCTATGAAACGGGGGCGGAAATCGAGTCAGAGAGCTTAATTTTTATCTGACCCCAATTCTGACCCCAATTCTGCACAATTCTGCATTTATATTGTGCAATTATTTAATTTTACGCTATAACTAATTAATACTCTTAGTGTTTTAAAAGAATGAATAAAGCAAAATCTTACGTTCAAACACAACGATATACAATCTTGCCACGATACAGCCTTCAACTCTAAAACATCACTGAATGAGATGAATGGGCGTCGTAAGTAAACCGCCCCCAATAACTCAATCTTGTTACTGTGTCGGTAAAACTCAATATAATAGCGACTAACAAACAACCATAAACCTCCACAAAACGTCTGGTCAGTTAGTCTATGATGGGACATTACTATGTATGAGCTTATTCAATTGGCTGGCGCCATCACCCTACTACTTTGGGGAATTCGTATGGTGCGCACAGGATTCGAACGCGCCTACGGAAAAAGTTTAGAAAATGCCATTCGTCTAATGACGCGTCGCCGCTTACAGGCTGCGGCTTTAGGTGGTATCGCCGCTGCCGCATTGCAGTCCGGCACCGCTGTTGTACTTTTAGCGGCAGGTTTTGTTGCCACCGGCGCATTGGGACTGGTTCCCGCTTTAGCTTTGGTGGTCGGCGCTGAGATAGGCTCAAGCCTCATGGCAATGTTGCTCAGTTTCGATCTTTCTGTGCTTTCTCCGTTGCTGTTACTCATTGGCTATATCAGTTTTCAAAAATCCTCAAAACGAAAACATAAATACTGGGGACGTATTTGTCTTGGTCTTGGCCTGTTACTCCTTGCCTTATCCCTTATTGCCAGAAGCACTGCCGATATGCGCTCTGGCAATGGTATGACTTACCTCACCAGTATATTGGTGCACGACACACTCTTAACGCTTTTTCTTGTTGCCTTATTTACTTGGCTCGTCCATTCCAGCTTGGCCGTTATTCTGATTATTACTCATCTTGTCACCGATGGCGCCATCTCTTTAGACATGGCGATGATCATGGTTATTGGGGCTAATATTGGTGGCGCCTTACCAGCTCTCAGTTCCGGTTGGGGGCTGAGTGCCAAAGGTCGATTGGTGATAATAGGAAACCTAGTCATCCGTTCCTGCGCCGTGATCATTGGTTTACTGATTTATTTTTTTCAAGAGTCAGGATGGATTTCCTTGGCAAAAGTTGGCTTAGACTCACCCATGATTTTCCATGTCATGATCAATGCCATTAACGGTATTTTATTCCTCACCATGCTGCCTTTCTGGGCAGGCTTTTTAAAAAAATATGTGTCACCGAATCACACAGAGAGCGATGTACATAAGCGATTTACGTCGGTTTACTTATCACAAGAAGACATTAAACACCCTGTCCGAGCGATTGCAAACGTGACCAATGAAACGTTACGCATTGCCGATATTGCTTATCAGATGTTGGAAAGCACGCCTAAAACGTTCAGCAACGGGAAGCACATTAATCGAATTAAAGAGCTGGATGATGATATTGATCGAATACATCGTGAAGTGACGTATTATTTGGCTGCCATTGAAAACATCAAAAATTCGTCTGAAGAGCAACATAGCTGGCAGGATGCCTTTAGCTTTGTGACGAGTTTGGAGCATGTGGGGGATATTATTGACGCCAGTCTCATGGTGCTTGCGCGCAAGAAACACAAAGAGAAGATTCATTTTTCAGAGCAAGGTGAAAACGAATTAGACACGCTCTTCTCAGAGCTGTTCGAAATCTTCCGTTTAGCCCAAGCCGTTTACGTATCAAAAAATCCTGCCCTTGCCACCGAATTGGTCGATGCAAAACACGTCTACCGAAATAAGCTCGCCTTGTGTCGTGAGCAACATACGCGCCGGATTCGAGAGCAAATTCCCGCCACGTTGGCTTCGTCGCAAATCCACATGGATATATTGCGAGACTTGCAACGCCTTTGCTCGCTATTGGTCGCAACGGCTTACCCTATTTTAAAGCGTCATAAACAAGAGCAAACTTAAATTGGGGTCAGATGAAAATAGCGACAACTTGGTCTTGTGGGCTACCTATCGTAATATGTGGGTACAACTATTTTAATGAACAGGATGTTCGTTTCAGCATTATTTAAATTCATCTTATTTCAAAGGAATGAAATATGGCGAGACTTCCCAGACTTTGCCCTGTGGGCATTCCACAACACATTATTCAACGCGGTAATAACCGCCAAGTGTGTTTTGCAAGCGAAGACGATTTTATTGCCTATGTGCATTGGCTAACGGAATACGCTCAACAGTTTGGCGTTAAAGTACATGCATGGGTACTGATGACTAATCATGTACATTTACTGGCGACGCCAATGATGGAAAATGGCATATCGCTCATGATGCAGGCACTTGGTCGTCGCTACGTTCGCTATTTTAACCACACCTACCAAAGAACAGGCACATTGTGGGAAGGGCGCTTTAAGTCTTGTGTGATTAATGCAGAAGAGTATCTATTTATCTGTCAGCGCTATATTGAGCTAAACCCTGTCAGGGCCAATATGGTGAAACACCCAGCCGACTACAAATGGTCAAGTTATCGTTTTCATACCCAAGAATCATTAGAGCTACAAAGTGAGCTTTGGCAACCCCATGACCTCTATATCCAATTGAGTCGCCAGCAAAAAGATCGCGCCAAACGATACCAAGCATTGTTCAAAGTACATGTATCAGATGAGGAACTAGGTCGAGTACGTACAACCACCCAGTCCGACATGGCATTGGGGAATGGCAGGTTTAAAGAGGAGATTGAAAAACTAACGGGCAGGCGAGTCTCGCCTATGAAGCGAGGGCGAAAGCCAAGTCAGAGAGCTTAATTTTAATCTGACCCCAATTGTTCGTCGATTATTAAACGAACGATTAAAGGCGAATAATCAAATGAGCCCATTGGAAATGGAAGCAGAGCGCACCTTAGTGGGAAAAGGTGTGCTGTTATGTTTAGCGGCGATGTTGGTATTCGCGTCACAAGATGCTGTGACGAAAATCCTCGTGCAGGATATGTCCGTGGCGCAAGTGGTATTAGTGCGCTATTGGGTATTTGCCCTGTTTGCCATTGTTTGGGTGTCACGCACCAGCACCATTCGCCATGCATTGCGTTCTGTTCGACCTAAGTTACAAGTATTGCGCTCCTTATTATCCATCGCTGAGATTGCGATTTTTAATCTAGCTCTGCGTCATCTTGGCTTGGCAGAATCCCATTCGCTGATGGCGGCGTTCCCATTGATGGCGATTGCCTTGGCGGCACCCATTTTAGGGGAACGGGTAAGCATGAAATCTTGGTTAGCGGTTTGTGTCGGCTTTGCCGGAACGCTCGTTATCCTTCGGCCTGGGTTGGACGTCTTCAAACCTGAGTCATTGATACCATTAACCGCCGCCCTGTGTTTTGCCTGCTACCACGTCGTAACTCGTCAGGTGAGTTCAGCGGGTGATGGCTTTCATACCAACATACTCTATATGGCGTTGATCGGCTTTGTGTGTGCAACCCTCTTTGGTGTGACGGCATGGCGTGCACCAAGCATGCAGGAATGGGTTTTATTGGCCGTGATCTCGATTATGAGTGTTGCTGCGCAGCTATTGCTAGTGAAAGCGCTAGAGTATGCGCCAGCCTCGGTATTACAACCGTTCAACTACAGTTTACTGGTGTTTGCCACCATTATCGGCTTCTTAGTATTTAGCGAACTACCAGACAGGTGGACCATTGTAGGAGCGGGCATTGTCATTGCCAGTGGACTGTACGTGATCTACTTACAGCGTACCCGCGAATAGTTTTTTATATGCACCCGAATACCTACAGCCCGACATGGCCGTGGGGAATGGCAGGTTTAAAGAAGAGATTGAAACGCTAACGGGCAGGCGAGTTTCGCTTATGAAGCGAGGGCGGAAGCCAAGTCAGAAGGAGTGATTTTCATCTGACTCTAATTATCCTCAGCTAATTGGTACTTTTATAGTAATTTAACAAAGCTAAAGATATATTGAAACATGGAATTGTATAAACACTTAACATCAGAATTGTACATAAATATCCGATCCAGTTCATAACTAAATAAGAGTGTCTATTTAAAATATCATATATTTCACTAGGTTTTTCCAAAGTGTAGTTTTCTAGTGAAGATATATCGAAATCAATGTTTTCTTTGTTTTTATCGAATAGATATTCTTTTTTTTGTCTTAGCATTTTTAGAGTGGTTTTGACTTGTTTTTTCACAGATAAACTATGAAATAATTCACTTGAAAATTTTTCATAATTTCCTTTTAATGAAACTGGGCAAAAAATAGAGAAGAGCAGTTCGGCTAAAATTATTGATATAAAAATAGAAATATAAATATTACTTTCGTAGATAAACCTTATTGTTGAGTTTGTTTCGAATGAATTAGTAATAATAGAATTTATATATTCTTTTATTTCGACGTTTTCACCACCTTTAGAAAAAACAAAGAGAGACCATGAAATGAATGCAAGAGCAAGCGATGCTTTATAAAACCTTTTTTTTCTTAGTACTACATAACACCCCCAGAATCTTGGAGATCCGTAATATTTTGACATTAAATATATTGTAAGAGAAAAGACAAATGACATTCCAGCTAAGATTGAAATTCCTGCTATTTTATTATCAAGTGCTATCGACTGGAAGGTAATTAAATAAACAAAAGTTAATGGAAATAAGATCAAAGACAATTTTGTTTCTTTTTTATTTCCTTTTATGAAGTTTTGGTATTTTTCTTTGATTTCCATATTTTCTCATCTTCTTATTAAAAGAATTAGCTTGGTTTAAGCGTTTGTCTTTACTGCTTTTAAAAATGCCTGCATATTTGAATTTGGTTCTTCAACATCTAGTTCTCCATATTTCTCCGTTAATATCCTCCATAGAGCTTTCATTTTACCTTTTTGACGATAAAACGGATGTATCCAAGCTGTAGATAAATAGGGTTTTTTGGGGTCTTTAATATTGATGGTGATTAAACCAATCAGGCATTCTCTAAACCCTGAGTCCGTTATGTTTTGAATTTTTTCTATCAATGGATATGCAACGACACCGCTCCAGCCTTGGTCTGAAATATTCCAATTCATACCATCCTTACATTCTTTTGATTGGTAACGGCGAATTGCTACACAGGCTAATTTTTGCCAGTCAGGGGACGATATGGTTATTTCTTCTTCAAAGAATAAGCCAGTAGGAGCTGGAAGTGGCCTAATCAAACCTGAGTTGCATTCATCATAAAATTTTTCTTCAGCAGCTTTTGTATTGGTGATTTGAGCGTTAGTTGAATGACTAAATGTATTGAAAAGTTCTGCAATTAAAGTGTCATCATTGTATGTTCGAGTAACTTTTGTAGGGTGACTGTTTTTTTGATTTAATCCACGAGAAACTTTATTTCCTTCAATACTAATAACATGGAACAGTCCAGAAGGTAAGCTAGAAAACCATGAAGGACTGTCTGCCCAATAAAGCATTGAGTAGCTAGATTGTAATTTTTTAATAAGGGCTATACACGCAGCTTCGCCTGTTTTACCAAAAATATTTAATATTTCTGGTTCGAATAAGTCTTCAGCTGCGTTAGGGTATATTCCCTCACAGAATTTTTGTATTATCTGCAAAACACAGTTACGTTTGTAATCATCATAGCTAGTTACTACTATTGGAATATCTTCAGATAAAGACTCATTATCTATAAGGCAATCTATAGCTAGGCTAATAGCGTCTTTTTCATCTTCTGGTAGATTAAGGCTATTTATAAAGCTGACTTTTTCCGTTCGTATATCCATATTTACTCTCTTTGATGGTAAAAGGGATCTGACCCCTTTTAGGATAGTCTTTTAGATCCGAGGCGCTTAATGCGCCTCGTCCCAGTTGTCTCCAACTCCCGCTTCTACCAATAAAGGTACGTCGATTTTGCTGCTGTTTTCCATGATGTCGACAATTTTTGCTTGGGCTTTTTCTAGGTCTTTTTCGGCGACTTCGAAGATGAGTTCATCGTGTACTTGCATGATCATTTTCACGTCTAGGTCGGTGTCTGCTAGCCAGTCGTGCATCTTGATCATGGCGCGTTTGATGATGTCGGCGGCGGAGCCTTGCATCGGGGCGTTGATCGCGGTGCGTTCGGCGGCTTGGCGCATCATGGCGTTTTTCGCTTTGATGTCTGGCAAGTACAAACGGCGGCCGTAGATGGTCTCTACATAGCCTTTTTCTTTCGCGCCTTCGCGGGTGTTTTCCATGTATTGCTGCACACCTGGGTAACGCTCGAAGTAGCGTTTGATGTATTTGCCTGCTTCTGGGCGACCAATGCCAAGCTGTTTCGCTAGACCAAAGGCAGACATGCCGTAGATCAAGCCGAAGTTGATGGCTTTGGCGCGGCGGCGTTGTTCTGTGGTAACTTCTTCTAAGCTCACTTCGAAGACTTCCGCTGCGGTGGCTTTATGCACGTCGGCGTCTTTTGTGAAAGCGTCTAATAAGCCCGGATCTTGGGACAGGTGAGCCATGATGCGCAATTCGACTTGCGAGTAGTCGGCAGCCACTAGCTTGTAGCCAGTTGGCGCGATAAAAGCTTGGCGAATACGACGACCTTCGGCAGAACGAATTGGGATGTTCTGTAAGTTTGGATCAGTCGATGACAAACGGCCCGTGGCGGTAATCGCTTGATGGTACGACGTATGAATACGACCGGTTTTCTGGATCATTTCTGGCAGTTTGTCTGTGTAGGTGGATTTCAATTTAGACAGCGTGCGGTGTTCCATGATTAAACGCGGTAGTTCGTGCTCCAATGCCAGTTCTTGCAAAATGGGCTCGGCGGTAGATGGCTGGCCTTTTGGCGTTTTCTTGATGATCGGCAAGCCTTGTTTTTCGAACAAGATGACTTGCAGTTGCTTTGGTGAACTTAAGTTGAAGCTTTCACCCGCTTGTTCGTGAGCTTTGATTTCCAGTTCTTGTAGCTTCGCGCCAATCTCGGTGCTTTGGATATGCAGCAATTCTGGGTCGATCAAAGCGCCAGTTTGTTCCATTTTCGCCAAGACGGGAATAAGTGGGCATTCGATGTCTTTAAAAATGCTGACCAGTTCCGGTGTTTTTTCGACTTGTGGCCAAATCGCTTGATGAAGGCGCAAGGTGATGTCGGCGTCTTCCGCGGCGTAAAAGGCCGCTTGTTCTAGGTCAATTTCGTTGAAGGTCTTTTGCTTTTTGCCTTTGCCCGCGAGTTCTTCAAAGCTCACACAAGTGTGTCCGAGGAACTTTTTCGCCAGTGTGTCCATGTCATGACGAGAGCTGACCGAGTTGTACACGTAAGATTCCAACATTGTGTCGTACGCGATGCCACGCAAGGTGATGTCGTAGTTGTTCAGTACGTTGGCGTCGTATTTCAGGTGTTGGCCGACTTTGGCTTTGCTGTCGTCTTCAAGCCAAGGTTTGAGCTGTTCGAGTACCCAAGCGCGATCAAGTTGTTCTGGTGCGCCTTCGTAGTCGTGGGCAAATGGCACGTAAGCTGCTACGCCTGCTTCTACCGAGAAAGACACGCCGACCAATTCTGCTGCCATGTAGTTTAGGCTGGTGGTTTCCGTGTCGAAGGCCGTCAGTTCGGCCGTTTGAATAGTGGTTAGCCACTTATTGAAAGAGGCTTTGTCGAGTACGGTTTCGTAGTTTGCTTCGATGTTGGACGCCGTTGGTACGGCGGCTTGGCCTTCCGTGTTAACGGTATCGCTGGCGGTTTCCACGCTCGGCGCTTTGTCTAGATCTGTCAGCCACGTTTTGAATTCCAGCTTGGCAAACCATTCTTTTAAGACGTCTTTGTTGGCTTCGTTGTTTTTCAATTCGAGGGAATTAAACGGCAGTTCTACGTCGCATTTGATGGTCGCCAAGGTGTAAGACAGCTCGGCCATTTCTTTGTTGTCTTCCATTTTTTGTTTCATGGTTTTCGAACCACGAAAGCCCAAGGCGGCGATTTCGTCTAAGCGTGTGTAAATGTCTTTGATGCTGCCCAAACCTTGTAACAAGGCAAGCGCGGTTTTTTCGCCCACACCCGGTACGCCAGGAATGTTGTCGACTTTGTCGCCCATGAGTGCGAGATAATCGATGATGAGTTCGGGCGGAATGCCAAATTTGTCCTTCACGCCTTGGATGTCCATGACTGTGTTGTTCATGGTGTTCACTAAGGTGACTTTGTCGGTGACCAACTGCGCCATGTCTTTATCGCCAGTGGAAACGACGACTTCACGGCCGGCTTCGCCCACTTGTTTGGCGATGGTGCCGATCACGTCGTCGGCTTCTACGCCATCGATGATCACCAGCGGCAAGCCCATGGCTTCGACCATGCGATGAATGGGCTCGATTTGTGGTCGAAGATCATCCGGCATTGGCGGACGGTGTGCTTTGTATTCGCTGTAGATCTCGTCGCGGAAGGTTTTGCCCTTGGCGTCAAAGATGATCACCATCGGAGAATCTGGGTAAGTTTTGATTAGGCTGCGGATCATGCTGATCACACCGCGCGTGGCGTTGGTAGGGTGGCCGTCGCTGGTGTGCATCGGTGGAATCGCGTGAAAAGCTCGGTAAAGGTAAGACGAACCGTCTACCAAGACCATTGGGGATGTTTGTGTTGTTGAATCCGTAGCCAAAATAAGACCTCTTTATTGATCGGCAAATATGAGGTCTATTCTATGTGTTTGTGATGTGTTTTGCAGTCTAAAGCCGAATTAATCGACGTTGTTTTGCGGTTTTTCTAGGGTGTCGCGGTATAAGGCAACTTGGTCGCGACCATTGTCTTTACCGAAATAGACGGCTTTGTCGGCTTCTTCTACCATGGTAGAAAAGTGTTTGATCTCATTAATGGACGATACCCCAATGCTGGCCGTCACTTTACCAACGTCTTTGTAAGGCAACCGGTTAATGGCGCTTCTGAATAACTCGGCAAGAACCTTGGTTTTATTGGCTTTAGGGTTGAGTATGACAATTAGAAATTCTTCGCCACCCCATCTGGCTAATCCATATTTGCCTTGATAAACAGTACGTAAACGAGAGGCGAATTCGATCAAGACTCTGTCGCCAATCGAGTGTCCAAAGCGATCATTAACCGCTTTGAAGTGATCAATGTCCATCAGTAATACACACGCTTTCGTGCTTGGATTGACGTTGTTTAGCCAGCCTTCTAAGCCTCGACGATTGTACACATCGGTTAAAAAGTCTCGTTCGGCGGCTTGTTGAGAGTGCTGTAAATCAAAAACGATTTTGTTCATGTGACTATTGATGCCACGCTGGTAAGGGACGATCAGCAAAATCAACAGACTGGCCGGACCAAAGAGAAAAAGTAGATCGTATCCTCTGGGTGTTTGAAGCTCTTCTTGGTGAGTCAATAAAAACAGAAGCACGGGAAAGGCGTTTAAAATCCAAGTGATGACCGCCAGTTTGTTGTATTTTTCAGGCAGCATCAGCATCATCAAGGTGGTGGTTAAAATGATCATTCCTGAAAACGGCGGAAAGGTGTCTACAAAGCGCCAATCCCCTTGCCAAGCGCTAATAGTGAAGTACAAGGTGTTTGGCACCGTGGTAAAAAGTATGACGGCGCCATAGGCATTGATGACACGGTGGACTCTTCTGATAGGATTTTTATATAAGTAAATGAGCAGCGTAAAATGCAGAAAGAAAATAATACCGGGCTGAAAGGCATGGATAGTAAAAGGAGTCGAATAGATATTGAATAAAACGGTATAAATAATACTGCTTAACAGAGTGACGATGAGTAGTCGATACGTTGCGGGAATCAGTATGTTTTTTTGATCGTTTCTGTCGTCCATTAAGGCCCCATGTGGTCTGATTTATTGCTCTTCTGCACAAAGTATACACATTTCATTTTCAAACTCTGTTGTCACTTTGTTAAGAAATGTCCCTATGGATGGGGCTGATAGAACGAAAGTAGGGAACAAATATAAGGAATAAGCGACGGATTTAGACAGAACGAATTGACCTTTCATTGCTTATTGTGGAGCATAGGCGCTTTCTTACTCGCGTCCTCTTTTTGATAATAAATAGGTAGTACAACTTGGCTGTTTACACATCCCTTTCTGATTCTGACATGCGGGCCTTGGTGGCCGATTATTATTTAGGTGAACTGGTGTCTTTTCAGGGCATTTCCGGTGGCGTAGAAAACACCAACTACTTTTTGATTACCACCACGGGGAAGTACGTGGTGACGCTGTTTGAAGAGTTTGATCTAGATGAAGTGCCGTACTTTTTGGATGTGGTCGCGCATTTGAAACACAAAGGTTTTAATGTGCCTGCCGCGTTGATCGATATTCATGGCGAGCGACTACGTGAAGTGAATGCCCGTCCAGCGATTATTGTGGATTGTTTTCCAGGCAGTGAGTTAAAGCAGACCGATGTGACTTCGTGCCGATTGATGGGCGAAGCCTTGGCCAAATTACACATTGCTGGTGAAGATTTCCCTGAACACCGCGATAGTCACCGTGGTGTGGCATGGTGGCATAAAACGAGCAACGCGATTGAAGTAGAATTAGAACCACAGCAAGCGCAATTGCTTATGTCACAAATCGCAGAATTTGATGCATTTATGGCGGAACACAAAGACCTTCCAAAAACCACGATTCATGGGGATTTATTCTTCAACAACACCTTGTTTGAAGGCGACAAACTGTCAGCCATTATCGATTTTTACAACGCTTGCCATTCTTGGGCGATGTACGATTTAGCCATTGTGGTGAACGACTGGTGTTCTGATATGACAACGGGCGAATTGGACATGACCAAGTACCGCGCCTTGTTAAAAACCTATTTGCATGAACGCGATGTTAGCGCCGAAGAAATCCTTGCTTGGCCTTACATGTTGCGGATTGCGGCATTGCGATTTTGGTTGTCGCGTTTGGAAGCGTGGCATGGTGCTAAGCACGATCCGGTTCGATTGGCGCAGCAACATGACCCGCTTGAGTTTCAACGTATTTTAGAAGCGCGTGTTCGTTACGTGCCTGCATTGGTGTAACCCTATGACTCGTTTTTGGCTTGGTTTGTTTGTCAGCACTGTGTTGACCAGTATGTTGTTTGTAAATCAGGCGATGGCGCACCCACATGTTTGGGTCGACTCACAATATGACGTCACCGTAGAACGAGCACAAATAGACCATCTTGAAGCGAAGTGGGGTTTGGATCTTTTTACCTCGACGAGCCTCATTGCTGAATACGATATTGACGCAGACGGCGCGTTCACGGGACAAGAAAAGCTCGACATGATCGAAGTGTTGACGAGTTTTGATAAGTACGGTTATTTTATCAAGATGAAGCAAGATGGCGTGGACATGACGCCAAAAGACGTGCGCATCTTGGATGTGAGTATTCGAGATATGATGTTGTGGGTTCGCTTGGGTATTGATTTACCTTCCTCCGTAAACCTTGAAACTACGACGCTAAGCTTGGCGTTTGGTGATGATGAACTGTACTTCGCCATGGAGCCGTTGGAAGAAGGGTTAGTGCGTTTGTCTGGCGCTTTATCTGAGGCTTGTACGCCGGTGGAACGTGAAGCGACTGAAACGTCAGTGGCATTTTGGGTGGATTTGACCTGTCGGTCTTAGTTTCTTGTTTGAGTCTTTTTTTGCGTTTCTTTTCAAGGTAGAAAATACATGTTAGAGCATTTCCAATGGTTGCCCTTTTTAGCTGCGATTACTATTCTTACGATGAGCCCTGGGGTTGATACGATTATTGTGATGCGAAATGCCGCGTCTGGTGGTTGGCGTTTAGGATTTTTGACCAGCTTGGGCATTTGCATGGGGTTGTTCGCTCATGCGACGGTGTCAGCGTTAGGGCTGTCGGTTATTTTGCTCGGTTCAGCCGGATTGTTTACGGCGTTCAAGCTGGTTGGCGCGGCGTACCTTGTGTATTTGGGTGTGCAGGCGATTCGAAGTGCGTTGAAACCCGTTGGCATGACGTTTAAGGACGTCAGCACGACCAAAACCTTAACCGCTTGGGGCAGTTTTCGTCAGGGGCTTTTGTCGAATGTACTGAATCCGAAACCGATTATTTTCTACATGGCATTTTTGCCACAGTTTATTGATCCGAGTCATTCCGCCTTGGTTCAGTCACTCTTTATGGCCTCTCTTCACTTTATCATCGCGATGGTGTGGCAAACGTTTCTTGCGCTTATGGTTCATAAGGCGCGAGTTTGGCTGGCGCGACCAAAAGTGGCGCAGGTCTTGGATAGCTTAACGGGCATATTGCTGGTGGGCTTTGGTATAAAACTCGCATTGAGTCAACGCTGATCGCGTTGCCGGATGCTTTTTGGATAATTCTCTAAATGAGCTTATTGATCTCGACTTGGATTAAGTTTTTCTTTTTGTTCGCACCGTTTTTTGTGTTGTCGATGTTTCTTGCGTTAACACGCGGTGAGTCAGCGGCATCACGCAAGCAGGTCGCCAATAAAGCGATTATCGCGTCGGTGGCGATTGCGATCGTGTTGTTGTTTTTCGGTGGCGCGTTGTTTTCGGTGTTGGGTATTACGCTGGATTCTTTCCGTATCGGTTCTGGCATTTTGTTGTTTATGTCAGCGTTGAGTTTGGTCAAAGACGGTACGCGCAATCATGCAGTTGGTATGCCGAGCGAAGAACGAGACGACGTGTCGGTTGTGCCATTGGCGGTTCCAACGATTATTGGGCCGGCGACCATAGGTACAATTCTGGTTTACGGTGCTGAATTGCAGGGTTGGGATTTGGTCATCGGTCTTTGCGGCCTGTTATTGGCGCTGGGTACCTTGGCGCTGATTTTGTATTCTGCTTCCTTTATCGAGAAATTGCTGGGCCGCACTGGACTGAATGTGTTGTCTAAAATCACCGGTTTGGTTTTGGCCGCCATGGCCGCACAGATCTTTATGAGTGGCGTGATGGGCTTTTTAAATCCTGTTGTCAGCTAACGTTTGCGCTAGGTTAACTTTGCACTAGTTAAATTGGCACTAAATGCGGCGTTTCAGGGCTTTGGCTTCTCCTTGGGTTTGAAGTGTTATATCATAACAATTTAAACCCACTATCGAGTGAGAGCCAATCATGGCGAAGAACGTCGCTTTTTTCTTTCTATCCTTTCTATTTTTACACTCGCCACTTTATGCCGCGATGGACTTTCCGGTGTATCAAGATTTTATTCAATGGGTCATTTCCCAACAGGCCGGTTTTCATCGTGAATTGGTGACGTTAGTGCGCGCCATCAGTAAAGAAGGCAGCCCTATTTTGTTATGGGGGTTGGTCAGTACTAGCTTTTTTTATGGTGTTTTTCATGCGGCAGGGCCAGGTCATGGTAAAGCGGTCATCTCAGCGTATATGCTAGCGAGCAAAGCGCCGCTGCGCCGCGGAATAAGCTTGGCCTTTTTGTGCGCTGGCGTTCAGGCCGTGATGGCTGTCGCGGTTATTTTGGTGCTTAGCCAAGTGTTTTCCTTAGCGGGCAAAGCCATGCAGATTAGCCGTTTTTTTGAGATTGCGAGCTTTGCTGCGGTGGGTTTGATCGGTGTCTGGATCTTGGTGCGTTTGTTGCGCGGTCAATCAGGTTGCGGACATGACCATTCCAATGATCACCCTGAAAGTCATCATCATGCTCAGGGTCATTCTCATGCTCATGCACACGACCATTCGCACGCACATGACAGTCATGCGTGTTGCTCGTCCCATGAACAAGAAGCGAAAACAGCACGCCGTAGTATTTGGGCGATGGTGGTCGCCGTCGGGATTCGCCCTTGTACAGGGGCGGTGTTGGTGCTGTTGTTCTCATTGAGCGCGGGCATTTTTGTGTGGGGGCTGGTGGCGACGTTCGCGATGGCACTTGGCACTGCCATTACGGTGGCGGCGCTGGCGGGCGTAAGTGTGTTTGTACGAGATACCGGATTAGCGTTAAGCAGCGAACATAAAGTCTGGCGACAAAGAGTGTCGCGGGCCTTTGGCTTTGTGGCGGCTTTCGCTTTGATCATCATCAGTGGTTCCATGATTTGGAGCTATTTAAGCAATGCAGGAAGGGCGTTTTAATGAAACACATAGAGCCACAGGATCATCAAGGTTCTGGTCATAATCACAGCGACTGTATTGATAGCGCACTCGCCACGGCAGAAACCTTGTGTGTGCAACAAGGTCAGCGTTTGACGAAAGTCCGCCGTCGCGCATTGGAGCTGATTTGGGAAAGCCATCGTCCGTTGGGCGCGTATCAGTTATTGGCAAAATTGGCAGAGGAAGGTTTTAACTCTGCGCCACCCACTGTGTATCGTGCGTTGGATTTTTTATTGGCGGCGGGCTTGATTCACAAGGTGGAATCAATGAACGCCTACCTGGGTTGCGCTCATGCTGATAAAGCCCATAAAGGCTATTTTCTGATTTGTGACGATTGTCACAATGTCATGGAGTTTGACTACCAAGATATTCATGCTGCGCTGATTGCCAAAGCCGCTCAGCAAGGCTTTGAGCTGCGCGCAGAAACCATTGAACTAACGGGCTTGTGTGCAAAGTGCAAAGCCAAAGTGGCTGGAGCAAGCGCATGACTAAACAGCTAGTGGCGTTTGATAAAATCGGCATTGCTTTCGATGGCCGCGTGTTGCTCGAAAGTATTGATATGAGCATCAGTGAAGGTGAAATTGTCACTTTGATTGGCCCCAATGGCAGCGGAAAAAGTACGCTAATACGCATCTTACTGGGGTTGCAAGAAGCGACGTCAGGAAAGGTCGTGCGTCACAAAGCGCTGCGTATTGGTTACATGCCGCAAAAGCTTCATATTGATCCGACGTTGCCGCTCACAGTGAAGCATTTCTTGGCGCTGGTGCGTGGTGTCGATAAACATCAAATTCTTCCGACGCTTAAAAAACTGGGCATTGCGCATCTTATTCATTCCCAGGTTCATGTGTTGTCTGGAGGCGAGACACAGCGTGTTTTGTTGGCGCGGGCGTTATTAAATCGACCGAACCTATTGGTATTGGATGAACCGGTGCAGGGCGTGGATGTGAACGGTCAGGTGGAGCTTTATAACCTGATTGAAGGCATTCGAAACGAGCTTGATTGTGGTGTTTTGATGGTGTCGCATGATTTGCATTTGGTGATGGCAAAAACGGACACTGTGGTGTGTATTAATCAACATGTTTGTTGTTCCGGTAGTCCGCAGCACGTGACCGGTCATCCAGCTTATCAAGCTTTGTTTGGCGTGCCTGGCGCGGATGAGTCCATCGCTATTTATGCCCACCAGCATGACCATGTTCATGACGAGCACGGTGGTATTTTATCGGATAGTGACACCCATACTCATACCGATTGTCAGCACCATTAAAATTATTCCGTTTTGCTAAGTTTGGAGTCAGTAATACCATGTTAGATCTTTTACTCAGAGCCTTGTTAGGTGGGTTGGGTGTGGCGGCTGTTGCAGGGCCGTTGGGCGCGTTTGTTGTTTGGCGGCGTATGGCGTATTTCGGTGATACCTTGGCGCATTCGGCGTTGTTGGGCGTCGCGCTGGGCTTTTTATTCGACATCAATTTGAACCTCGCGATTATTGTATTGTGTGTCGGCTTGGCTTTGGTGCTGGTGACATTGCAGAAGAAACACATTATCGCTACGGATACTTTGTTGGGTATTTTGGCGCATTCTGCGTTGTCGCTTGGGTTGGTCGCGGTGAGTTTTCTCGATAATATTCGTATTGATTTGATGGCTTATTTGTTTGGTGATTTACTGGCGATCAACCAAATGGATGTGTATTGGATTTACGCTGGCGGTTTTGCCGTTATTACTTTGTTGATTGTTTTTTGGAAGCCGCTTTTGGCAATGACAGTGAACGAAGAATTGGCAAAAGTAGAAGGCTATCCGGTAGAAGCGATTCGTCTATTACTTATGTTGCTGGTGGCCTTGGTGATCGCGGTGGCGATGAAAATTGTTGGCGTGTTACTGATTACCTCTTTGATGATCATTCCCGCTGCGACGGCGCGAAAACTGTCTAACACGCCAGTGCAGATGGCGTCTTTCGCCAGTTTAATTGGTTGTTTAGCCGTGTGTGGCGGTTTATGGGCATCTTATCGTTGGGACACACCGACGGGGCCAAGCGTGGTGGTATGCGCTGCAATGCTATTTTTAATTGCTTACACGTTACCGTTTAAGCGCAAGCGCTAAACGTCCAGTTCGTAATATAGGATGGAAGCCACTTTGTTTTCTTCGTTTAGAAAGCCAAGTGGCTTTTTATTAGGCTAAAACCTGTAGTCTGTAATAAATAAAGAGGGTATTACGTCTAATATAAGAAGTGTTTGTCTGATCTAAATAATTCATCAAAGAGGTTTGTCCATGCTAGGTTTTACGAGTATTCGAGGTCGTCTTAGGACGAGTTATTTAGTATTGCTGGTAATGTTGGTGCTGGTGATGGTGTTGGCTGCTTCTCGTTTTCAGCTTTTGTCTGGCAACATTCGCGGCATCGTTGATGAAAATGCAGCCTTGGTTGAGCTAACGGGCGAGCTAAATGTTAACGCTGAAAGCTTAGCGAGCCGTTTATTATTACTGTTTGTGCTCGAAGATCGTGATGCTCGTGTTGCGATTTACAAAGAGATCGATGCGCGCAATAAAAACTTGGACGACAATTTAGAAACGATGGCCAGCTTGGTACAAACCGCGAAAGACAAGTCGATCATTGAAGACTTACAAGCACAGCGCAAAGTGTATCAAGGGGCACTGCAATCGACGGTTGAAGCGCTAGAGTTTGGTGAACTGGAAGATGCCAAAAAGCTCATGGCGGGTTCTACTCGCGACGAGTTGCAAATCTTTTTAAAACAAACGCACGCTTTAGCCGAGGATCAACGCAATATGATGCAAGCGCGTCAGCAAGAAGTGTTGACGGCGTCTGAAATGGCAATTTGGTTGATCGTCGGCGTGGGTATTTTGGCCATCTTGATTGGCCTTGTTATGTCCGTGTTGATCACTCGCAGCATTGTTAATCCATTGAATTATGTGATGACGTTGCTGGACAATTTTGCTCGCGGTGATCTTTCGCAAGCCATTATCACCAATCAAAAAGGCGAAATCGGTCAATTGTTGGACAGTGTTAAGCGCATGCGTATCAGTTTGGCTGGGGTGATCGAAAAAATTGATAAAAGCGCCAAAACGGTCGTAGGTGTGGTGGGTGAAATACACACCAGTGTGGAAGGTGTTCAACAAGGCTCTCATACACAATCCGCTATGGCGAGTGACATTCAACGTTCAGTTGGTGAGTTATCCCGCGCGGCCAACGTCATGGCCGAGCATGTTAGTGTGTCTCGAAATCAAGCCGAAGCGGCCCATGATTTAGCGAAGCATGGCAAACAAGTGATCACCTCAGCATCAACAGACATTAATGCCGTGGCTGCTTACATTGAAGAAACGTCTCATGCTGTGGCGAAACTGAATGAAAGTGCGAGTACGGTCACGGATTTTGTAAACAGTATTCGTAATATTGCGGAGCAGACAAATTTATTGGCCCTAAACGCATCCATTGAAGCCGCGCGTGCGGGCGAAAGTGGCCGAGGTTTTGCGGTTGTTGCAGACGAAGTGCGTAACTTAGCAACCAATACCGCTGACGTTACGGCATCCATTGATACTGTCATCACGACGATAGGCAATTTATCGGTACAAATTTCTGACGAGATGGTGGTCGGCCAAGAAAAAATGCGCCAAGGAGTCGCGCAAATTCAAGATGTTATCGCGCCGTTAAGCCAGCTAGAAGCGGATTCTGCTAAGTCACTACATAGCTTAGATGACTTGTCTCAATTGGCTCAGCAGCAAGCTAGAGAGGCCGGTGATATTACGCAACATGTGACTCGTATTGTGGAGGTGACGGCGAGTAATGAAGCGACATCGAAGCGCTTGAGTCAACTCACCGACACCTTATCTGGTGCGGCAGAGCAAACGCAGCAAGCCACCTCTACGTTTACTTTACCAAAGAATTAATGCCAAAAAGTGAATCATTAATAATGACGACTTGAGAGTACCATTGGTTAGCGTTTTGCTAGCCAATGGTCTAAAGAGAAAACTCCCGCTCCTCGATACATTAATAACAAGGCGATGGCCAACCAAGTCGCATGCGTTGGATAAGCATCAGGGTAAACAAACAGTTGAATCACTAGCGTCATCATCGCGATACCAAACCCAGCAAGACGAGTAAAAAGCCCACTTAGAATCAAAATGGGTAAAACATGCTCTGCCAATGTCGCAAGTATCGCCGCCACCATAGGTGGAATCAGCGGTAAATCGTATTCATATTCAAATAAGAAGCCAGTTGATTCGGCCAATCTTGGTAAACCAAGCTCTACTTTCATCGCAATCAAATCGAGAGAGAAGCCTTCTATTTTAGTTTGGCCTGAGCGCCAAAAAACCGCCGCGATGGCAAAACGAGCCACCAGCAAAATCACAGACTCAGGTATTTTTCGAAATATCGCCTCGCTTTTGTTATTGATAAAAGACAGCATGATTCATTCCTTATTTTTAGGTGTTATTTGATTTGAGTTAGCACTTTCCATTCAATCAGTTTCGCCAATGTTTTCCCTAAATCAAACAAATCTGAATCCGGTACGGCGTCTTCGAGCGATCTTTGTTGCATTAGGTTTTTAATAAAAATCGCTTCTTCTTTTTGGATGACATGGAGTTGCGCGTAAAGGTGAGACTTGATTAGCAGTAAGTATTCACTTTTGTTTATATCGACTTTGTTAAGACGTTGGTGCCCATCGCTAAAATGCGCTTGGTACAAAGAGCCAATGGCAAAAGGTGACGCTAAGATTTTTGTGGTTGGTGGAACGTTCAGCAATAAAACACTAGGATCTTCTACCGATGAGAACGCAGTAGAAACGGCGTCATGGTCAAGGGTTTTGTATTCTTCACTGTGAGTGAGCGTTAACATTTCATGTTCGAGTGCGGCGACATCGGCCAGAAAAGGAAGGTTTTCTGCTGGTGCGAAAGTGCGGATAAAATCTGAAAAGTTCACACCATATTCGCTGATAATGGGTGAACTAGGTTGGTTTTCTAACAAATATATTCGCGCCATCGCGCGGAAAAAAACGTCCCCCACAAGCGTTTCCGTCACAGGAAAAATATCACATAAAGCGTCAATCAATGAGACCACCACGTTATTGCGGTAAACGTTTAGCCTGACTTCTTGTTGTTGTATGTTTGGGGCTTTGATCTCGTTATAAAAGCGAGTGTCCTCCGTGAGTAAGGCGGTTTTAAATGACGTGTTCACGGCGTATCTCCAATGGTGGGATAGACTCTCGTATGCGGTTTGCCATGTTCGCTTCTTCAAGCAATATCGACATAGGCGGCAGGTTACCATCGCGTTCAATCAGTGTAGGGCAATCACCAGTCAATGCTAAGGTATATTGGTAAAGAGACCAAACGTCTTGCGATACGGGTTCGTCATGACTGTCTATTTTTAATGGAACAACGAGGTTACTGTCTGTGGTGTGACCGGCTAAATGCATTTGTCCCACAGCACGAACAGGAAACGCGTCCATATAATGGTAAGGGTTTTGACCGTGATTAAAACAAGACACTTCCACGTTGTTAATGTCTAAAAGTAAGCCGCAGCCAGTGCGCTTACTCATCTCCGTCAGAAAGGCGATTTCGCTCATTTCGCTACGGTTAAACTCAAAATAGGTCGATGGATTTTCGATTAATACTTGGCGTTTTAGGCGTGCCTGTATTTGGTCAATATGCTCACACACTCTGCGTAATGTTGCCTCATCATAGGCAACAGGCAGTAAATCGTTTAAAAAGGCGTTGTCGTGCGAAGACCAAGCTAAATGTTCTGAAAAGACTTCAGGCTCTACCTCATCGACTAATCGCGCAACTCGATCGAGATGTTGCGTATTAATAGGATGTTCGCCGCCGATAGACAATCCGACGCCGTGTATCGTCATTGGATAATGCTGACGAATTAGTGGCAAATAATGACGTGCTGGCCCACCTTTGCTCAAATAGTTTTCGGCGTGAATTTCAAAGAAACCGACGTCAGGTAATTCAGCTAAGATATGTTTGTAGTACGCGGGTTTTAGACTGATACCGGAACGAGAAAGAAAACGCTCCGCAAAGCGCGAAGAAAAGGGAGCATCTTCGGCTTGCGTAAGCGCTTGTTCAGAAAGAACAGGAGACATTTTGTGTATCCGTCTCTTAGAACGCTTTCAGTTGGCCGTGGCCAGTTGAAGACGTTTTAGATTCCATGTCGACACAAGAACCAGCCGGAACCAATTTCCATGCATTTGCTTGGTAGTCAGCTTTAGATGTACCAGCGCAAGAGGTGCCTGGGCCAGCAGCGCAATCGTTTTGTCCAGCAAGTGCTACGCCGTAACATTTTTCTTTGCTTGCGGCTTGTGCAGGAACAGATACCGCAGAGATAGCGACGGCAGTACCAAGTGCAAGTGCTAGTGATGCTGTTTTGTTTTTCATGGGCAGATCCTCATTCGATATAAAGGGAAAGACAGGGAAGTCTTATTGTTACATTACTTTGACGTAGCGAGGTTTGCGTTTATTACAGATGAAACACATTATTTTTCACTCTCGTTTTCGCCTTTTGTATAACGCTTTGAAATAAAACGCAATTCTTGCATTTGCTTACCAAATTGACGACAAGGTAAGCACATAGAAGTGTGTATTCCTAGACTCAGCTTTTCCTTTGTCGAAAGCGGTCGGTCAAGTTTTTCAGAGAGCATTTGGGTCGCTTGTTTGCAGTTCAACATGTTAGGACACCTTAGCTTGATACCAATTGTCTTCTAGACACTCTCGTAAACGTAGTCGAGCACGATACAAGGTGACATTAAGATTGCTAACCGATACTTCTTCGTTATGACAGATTTCTGGTGTTTCCATTTCTAGAAATTCACGCATCATAAAGAATCGGCCATATTTTTCTGGTAACGCATTCAAGCAAGCATCAAACACACGCCAAAAATGGGCATTCTCTACCTCGTGATCTGGTTGATCCCATTTTTGTGGGCGTTCATGCTTTTGCCAGTGACCGTTGTCTTTGAATAATTGGTCCATTAATTCTTCACCGTTTAGGTTTGGACCATCTTCTAACTGACTGACGGCAGTATGGCGCTTTTCTTTACGTAACAAATCAATCACTTTATTTTTCAAGATAGAAAAAACCCACGTTTTAAAGGCTGATTGCCGAGCAAAACGATCAATATGTTGATACGCCGATAACATGGCTTCTTGCACTGCATCTTCTGCTAGTTGGCTATCTCGAACTTGCAATGTTGCAAATTTCAGCATTTGTCTACGCAGTTCTGCTATAAACTCGGCATCATGAAATGCGTTCGTCATTGCTGAATTGTCTATCTCTGGAGATAGGTTCACATTAGTCATTTAAGCCTCGGATCATGTGCAATGGTTAGACGATGTTAGTGCTCGCTTTATTACAAAATAGTCGATTTTTTCGACTTAGCTGTTTTAGTCTTCTTTCTTAGGCAAAAGTTCGGCTTCTGCGAGGTATTCATCTTTCAGCTTGACGTAATTTAGGCCAGCGTATTGAAAGTATTCGATTTCTTTTTCGTTTAACGGACGAACTTTTTTTACTGGCGACCCCATGTACATAAAACCAGATTCTAAACGTTTACCAGGTGGTACTAATGAACCTGCACCGATAATGATTTCGTCTTCAATGACGGCGCCATCTAAAATAGTGGTGCCCATACCTACTAACACTCTACTGCCGACGGTGCAGCCGTGCAGCATTGCCATGTGCCCGACCGTCACATCATCACCAATCGACAAAGGGTAACCTTCAGGCTTGTAAGTGCTGGCGTGAGTGATGTGTAAACAGGAGTTGTCTTGAATGCTGGTGCGAGCGCCAATAGTGATACTGTGCATGTCGCCACGAATGGCGACTAAAGGCCAAACTGAGCTGTCATCACCAATGGTGACATCGCCAATGATAACTGCGCTTTCATCGACCCAAACTCGGTCTCCGAGTTGTGGCATTTTGCCACGGAAAGATTTCATCACCATAAATCCTCTCTATACAGAATGTTTTACGTTATAAATGAAGGAACTATTAATACAATAGCGGTAGACGCATTGAAAAACGACAAAGACCACCTATCTTATTAAGCATAGAGATCATTAGTACATTCTTACTGTGTCGTTTTAAGACGACGGTATGGAAATGCGAAAACGCCGAGTCAAACGGCCTTAAATTTCATAAAAGGATACCACGATATGTCACAGTCTGTATGGGATGCGACCAGCTTGCCAAATTTTACCGGCGTCGATGTTGCGAGCATCGAATCCGACTTGGACGCGCTTCTTGAGATTAACAAAAATGCCATTGATGCTTGTGTGAGTGAAAACGCGAACCCAACGTGGGAAAGCCTTGTTTTACCACTGGATCAATTACACGACGACCTTAATAACTTTTGGTCGCCCATTGGGCATTTAAACTCGGTAAAAGATACGCCAGCGCTTCGAGCGGCTTACAATGCGTGTTTACCAAAATTGACTCAGTTCTATACGGATCTTGGTCAGAACAAAGCGCTTTATCAAGCCTACAAAACATTGGCTGACAGTGAGGTCGCGAAAGACCTAACGCCAGCGCAAACGGAAGCGTTAACTCAAACGATTCGTGACTTTGAATTATCAGGTGTTGGTTTAGAAGGTGGCGCTAAAAAGCGCTACGGCGAAATGAGCCAGCGTTTATCTGAGTTGGGCAGTCAATTTGGTGAAAACGTTTTGGATGCAACACAAGCGTGGAGCAAGTTGATTACAGATGAAAGTGAATTGGCCGGCTTACCAGAGTCTGCGCTTGCTCAAGCCAAACAAATGGCGGACGCTAAATCGCAACAAGGTTGGTTATTTACGTTGGATTTCCCTTCTTACATTCCTGTGATGAATTACGCTGACAATGCGGAACTACGCGAAGAAATGTATCGCGCGTTTGTGACTCGTGCTTCGGATCAGGGCGGTGATATCAAATACAACAACGCGCCGTTGATCGATGAGATTTTGTCATTGCGTCATGAAATGGCACAGATATTGGGATTTGATAATTACGCTGAATTGTCGGTCGCCACCAAAATGGCTGAGAACGGTCAGCAGGTTATCGACTTCTTACAAGACCTTGCAGGGAAGTCAAAAAGCTCGGCAGAACAAGACCTTGCGCAGCTAACGGCTTTCGCAAAAGACGAAAATGGCGTCGAAAAGCTCAATGCTTGGGACATGGTTTACTACGCTGAAAAATTGCGTCAGCATAAGTACAGTATTTCTCAAGAAGAGCTTCGTCCTTACTTTCCAATGAATAAGGTGTTGTCAGGATTGTTTCACGTGGCACAAACTTTGTTCGGTGTGGATATTCGTGAAGAAAAAGAATTTGATAGCTATAACAATGACTTGAAGTTATTTACGATCAGTAAAGACGGCGAAGACATCTCTCGTTTCTATCTAGACCCTTATTCGCGTGAAGCAAAACGTGGTGGCGCGTGGATGGATTCTTGTCGTACACGTCGCCGTTTAAGCGACAATCGCCTACAGCTGCCCATTGCTTATCTTGTGTGTAATTTCACGCCACCAATTGGCGATAAACCCGCTTTGTTAACACATGACGAAGTAACAACCTTGTTCCATGAATTTGGTCACGGTTTGCATCATATGCTGACCCAAGTAGAGGTTTCATCCGTATCAGGTATCAATGGTGTGGCGTGGGACGCGGTTGAATTACCGAGCCAATTCATGGAAAACTGGTGTTATGAGCCAGAAGCCTTAGCGCATATCGCAGGACATTATGAAACCGGTGAGCCTTTACCTCAGGACTTACTAGACAAAATGCTCGCGGCGAAAAATTTCCAATCGGGTATGCAAATGATGCGTCAGCTGGAGATCTCGTTATTTGATTTTCGTCTGCACATGGAATACAAAAAAGGTATCTCTGTTCAATCTGTTATTGACGATGTCCGCAGCAAAGTGGCGGTTACAACACCACCAGAGTTTAACCGTTTCCAAACCAGCTTTTCGCATGTCTTTGCTGGTGGTTATGCCGCGGGCTACTACAGTTATAAATGGGCTGAGGTTTTGTCAGCGGATGCGTTCTCTAAATTCGAGGAAGACGGTATCTTCAATGCGGATACGGGCGCGCACTTCCGTGATACCATATTAGCCAATGGTGGTTCTCGTCCAGCCGCTCAATTGTTCGCTGAATTTCGTGGACGTGAGCCAAGTACGGATGCGTTATTGAGACACAGTGGCATCGCGGCATAGCGTTAAAAGGTAATTGAAATTATGACAGTAAAACGTTTTATCGCGGGGGCCGTGTGCCCACGCTGTAGTGAGATGGATAAGATTCGTGCGTGGCGTGATGATGACGCTGAGAAACAGTTTCGTGAATGCATATCCTGTGGCTATGAAGATGTCCAGTCGACAGTGGTTCAGGCGCAGCCGACTGAAATTGTCACGCGGGTAAACCAACCGCACAGTAGCTCACCCGAAGCAGAAGAAGTTGTGATTAACTTTATTCCAAATCCAGGCATGACAAAGCACTGATCGAAATAGTTTGAATGAAGAAAAACGGATTCACTTTGCAGTGAATCCGTTTTTTATGCTCTTAGTAGATTGTTTTCGACATTAAGGTTTGAGGATAATAGACAAGTCTAACTCTTTGTTAACCAGAGAATATCCAGCGGTTTAATGGAATCGAGAGACGCTAAATCAACCTCGTTTTTGTCTAGCAAGTTGAATACTGAATGTTGCCCGATAACGTTGCTTAGAGACTGACCAAGAGGAACGAGGTGTTCACTCATGTTCGCGATAACCAAAAGGGTTTTATTCCCCGAGGTTCTTTTGAAGGCGAATAGGTGTTCGCAGCCCAATGAAACCAATTCAAACGCTTGCGCAGAAAAAATGGAATTAGCTTTGCGGATTTGAATCATCTCTCGGATCATCTGAGCGATTTTGCCCTGCGGTGTCGCTTTGTCTTGTGCTAAGACGAAATCCTTTTGAATGAGCTTCTTGCGATGCACCCAGCGGCTATCTTCTGCTTTCGTTGGATCCGTTAAATAGTCATCATCGTTGAGCACACCAAGGTCATCTCCTTGATACAATAATGGTATACCGGGCATGGCAAAGTTAATGCCGTTTAATACGCGAATACGCTTGATGGCATGATCGAGTAAAACGGTATCGCCGGCTTTTATCGCGATTTCGACTCCAGCGAGTGACGCTAAAGTGCCACAAACACGACAATCTCCGTTTATTGGGTTTTCCTGAAAAGGCACGCCTGCGGCGAAAGACCCTTCATATTGACCCGTGTAGAACTGATTCAAAAAGCGGCGGTGGCCGATACCGTTAATACCGAGTCGATCTGAAATGGCGTCGTCCCATAACCAGCCAATGTCGTCATGGCAGCGAATGTAGTTAACCCAATTGGTGTGTTCTGGGATTTGAAAGCTGCGTTCGAGTGATTGATACAACAAGTGAGTTTGTCGTGTAGCCAGACTTTCCCACAATAGCGCCATCATTAACGGGTTATACGACAGTGTGCATTCGTCTGCGGCTATGTATTTGTTGACCTCGTCAGGATGAACGATGGCTTCGGATTTAAAAACCACATGAGGTGCGGCAATGTCTAAACAGGTTTTAAAGGCTTTAATCAGGTTGTGTGCTTGAGGAAGATTTTCGCAAACCGTGCCTTTTTCTTTCCATACAAAAGCAAGGGCATCCAGTCTCAATACATCACAACCATTTAGAATTAGGTGTAACATTTCGTCCACCACAGCAACAAAAACCGCAGGGTTTGAATAGTTTAAATCCCACTGGAAAGAGTTAAAGGTAGTCCAAACATGACGGTTTAATTCGGGTAAATGGGTGAAGCTACCGCGACGAACCTGCGGGAAGATCTCGCGTACCGTTTGGTTGTATTCTACGGCGTCCTCTTCGTTTAGTAAGTGGTAATACGCTTGGTACTCTTTATCGCCCGATTTGGCGGCTTCTGCCCAGCGGTGCTCGTCTGATGTATGGTTAAAAACAAAGTCTAAAACCATGCGAATGCCTTTCTTATGCAGCGCAGAAGCGAGGTCTTTCAGGTCTTTATTGCTGCCCAAATTTGGCGAGACGGTACGATAATCTGAAATAGCGTAGCCGCCGTCACTGTTGCCTTCTGGTGCTAAATACAGCGGCATTAAATGCAGATAATTAATTCCTAATGATTCAAAGTAAGGGATTTTATCGATCAAAGACGCTAAATCGTCTGCCAGCAAATCCACATATACCGCGATACCGACGTTTTGATTTGATTCGAACCAAAAGTCGGATTTATCTTTGATTTGGACTGGACGCTTCTTTTTCTGAAAATCCATCAAGGATTGCAGCAATATTTTTAAATGGTAATGCAGATCGTAACAGTGCCCATAGAGCGGAAATAATTGTTCAAAAAGAGACAGGAAGCTCACATCGAACCGTTGCATGAAAATGGATTTTTGTTGAGATGTTAGTGAACTAAAATCCAATTCGGATAGCAGACGTTGTTTGGTTTTTTTCGCTTCGAAATCCATCGCCATTTATTACCTTATTAAGAAGGGCTCGTGAAACGAGTACAAGTTAAGCTATTACTGTCTTGATTAGAGAATTGGTTGGATCATTTATTCTAGCGACAAGATTAGTATGTCTAATATTTCACACATGGCAACGTAGCGTAAGGGCCATGATGGGTCAATATAGCGGCTTTCTAAATACTAACTTAATTTCCGAGGCATAAAATACCTCGGAGCACCAGGCATTAGCCTTTGTCGGCGTAACCGCTGCCAATGGCGTTGAACGGCATATTAAGATCAAGTTCAGGCACTTGCCGTCCTATCCACGTTGGGAAGGTGTTGCTGTTTGGGCCTGGGAATACAGTGTATTCGTTTGCCCAAGGATAGTGTTTTACTGCTTCGCTAATTTTTGGAATGAGAGCGTCGGCATTTGGACCAATGATAGAAAGAATTTTTTCTGGTTTTGCTCCAAACCAATAACGATCGGGTGTGGCTGTTTTGTATTCTGATAATGCAGGCAATCCGCGATTAACTCGCCAGCCAACGACTTCATATACCGTGTATTCAGTTGCGTTTTTTTCTTTTGTGGCAACCCAGGTATGAACCGCAAACCAACCGCGCCAGCTGTAGGCATCTGCAGCATAGAATTCAATGACAGCTTCTTTTTCTGTTTCCGGTGCAGGTGCAATACCCGCAGATTCACGGCTTGCTGTGCGCCAGCTGTCATTTGTTGAACAAGCGCTCAGTAATACGCTAATGAGGAGTAATCCAATGTACTTTATCATCTTGTCGATCCTTTTTTACGCAGGCAAAAATATTTTTCATACGGTATAAGCAAAAAAAACGCCAAAGACGATTGGCGTTTTTTTCATTATTAAAAATAATACGATTGAATGTGTTATTTCATTTCTGTAATGAATTGCGCGGTAGAACGACGTACTTTTTTCATGCCTTTTAGCCAATCGCCTTCTTCGGCACGGTAGCCTAGAGGTAATAGAACAACAGAACGAAGACCTCGTTCTGTGAGTCCTAGAATGTCGTCTACTTTAGCAGGATCAAACCCTTCCATTGGCGTACTGTCAACGCCTTCTTCTGCCGCTGCAATCAATGCTGTACCAAGGCCAATATAAGCTTGACGAGCCGCGTGTTGGTAATTGACTTCTGCATCACGAGGAGGGTAAGCGCCTAATATCATTTGGCGATAGTTTTCCCAGCCTTCGTTTTTGAAGCCTCGCTCGTCATTGACTAGGTCGAACATCTCATTGATGCGATCTTCTGTGTAGTTGTCCCACGCTGCAAAAACCAAAAGGTGAGAGCCATCGGTGATTTGAGCTTGATTCCAAGCATGAGGAACAATCTTTTCACGTAATTCTTTATTGGTTACCACAATCACTTCGTACGGCTGTAAACCGCTTGATGTCGCCGTCAGACGAATGGCTTCTAATATACGATCCACTTTTTCTTGCTCAACCGCTTTGCTTGAATCCATTTTTTTCGTGGCATAACGCCAGTTTAACTTGTCCAACAAATTCGACATTTCAATTCCTTAATAAGGGTTTGTGTATGCAAGAAATATGGGCTTAACGCGGACTAACTTCAAGGGTTGCTTTAAGAACAAAGTGTGGAAGTGGAGCGAAAACTTAAGGTGATATTGGAAGGCCTAGCATTTTACGATCTAAAAGATGGTGTCTACTGTATTCGCTACTATTACAGTATTAATAATGCCCCAAAATGGTTCATTTTTACGGTGGTATGCAGTAAGGTGCTTTTTCGAAAATTTCAATGGACCCTTTTCTCATGACGTTTCATTCTAAACCATCGTTATTGCAGCGCTATATGCGCGGCAGTTTAGTGCTACAAATAGCCATTGGTATCCTCTGTGGTGTTGTGTTGGCCTATGTTTCTCCGAGCATGGCGTTGTCTACTAATTTGCTGGGCGGTTTTTTTGTAAAGGCACTCAAAGCAATCGCGCCGATTCTCGTGTTTTTACTGGTAATAGCCTCTATTGCTAATCATAAACAAGCTCAGCAAAGCCATATTCGTCCTGTGCTTATCTTGTACATAGCTGGCACCTTTGTGGCGGCCTTAACGGCAGTGGTATTCAGTTTTGTGTTCCCCACTCAACTGAGTCTGGTTGCGCCCGACTTAAGCCAGAGCGCGCCGCAGGGCATTGGTGAAGTGTTGCGCACCTTGGTGTTCAAAATGGTCGACAATCCGGTCAATGCACTTGTGCAGGGAAATTATGTTGGCATTTTAACGTGGGCGGTCGGCTTTGGTTTGGGTTTACGTCATGCTTCTGAAGCAACGAAGGTTGTGCTTCAGAATCTTGCGAGCAGTGTGACCCGTATTGTATCGGTGATTATTCGGTTAGCGCCCTTTGGTATTTTTGGGTTGGTTGCCAGCACTATCGCCGAAACAGGTTTTGGAGCATTGCTTGGTTATTCTCACTTATTGGCGGTATTGATTGGCGCGATGTTGTTTATCGCTCTGGTTACTAATCCGTTATTGGTTTTTTGGAAAATTCGCCGTAATCCTTACCCTTTGGTGTTTAAGTGCTTGAAAGAAAGTGGCGTAACGGCGTTTTTTACGCGTAGCTCTGCGGCAAACATTCCGGTTAACTTAGATTTGTGTCAGCGTTTAGAGCTGGATGAGGATACCTATTCCGTTTCTATTCCACTTGGCGCCACGATTAATATGGCGGGTGCGGCGATTACCATTACCGTTTTAACCTTAGCGGCGGTGAATACATTAGGTATTTCATTGGATTTTGGTACAGCGTTATTGCTTAGTATTATTGCGGCGGTATCGGCATGTGGTGCATCGGGTGTTGCTGGTGGCTCTTTATTGTTGATTCCATTAGCGTGTAGCTTGTTCAATATTCCTAATGAGATCGCGATGCAAGTTGTTGCGGTTGGTTTTATTATTGGGGTCTTACAGGACTCGGCTGAAACCGCATTGAACAGTTCGACGGATGTATTATTTACGGCGGCGGCTTGTCTTGCAGACGATAAAAATAAGTTAACCTAGGGTCGTAATATTGGTAAAAAAAAAGGGAAGCATGCGCTTCCCTTTTTTGTTTTTAACGATCCGTCTAGCAATGGATTTACAATTTGAACTGGGTAACCAGCTTATCCAGTTGAGAAGACAATTTTTGCAGGTTGGTACTAGAGGCGGTTAGTTCATCCGCGATTTCAGACGTTTCGGTCGTCAGTTGATTGATCTCTTCGACGTTTTTGCTCATGTCGTTCACTACAAGAGACTGCTCTTCTGTCGCCGTAGCCACTTGAATGTTCATGTCACTAATCTTACCGATGTGCGTTGTGATTTGCTCAAGTGATGTGTTGGCTTCGTTCGCTTGTGTCACAACGGTGTTGCTCTGATCTTGACCTGTTTGAATGGTGGCGACTGTTTTCGATGATTGCTCTTGCAGTTTGTCGATCATTTTCTGAATTTCGTTGGTGGACTCAGCTGAACGACTTGCAAGATTACGAACTTCATCCGCAACGACGGCAAACCCTCGACCTTGTTCGCCAGCACGCGCCGCTTCAATCGCCGCGTTTAGTGCGAGTAAGTTAGTTTGTTCTGAAATACTGCGAATCGTATCCAAAATGCTACCGATCGAATCGGTTTGTGTGGCCAATGAACCAATGTCAGTACTGATGTGCTGTATTTCAGTAGAGAGCGCAGTGACACCTTTACGAGCTCGTGCAACTAACTCTGCTCCGTGATGAGCTTGCTTATCGGCTTCTTGGGCTGCTTTTGCGGCGTGTGACGCGTTTTCTGCAATGTTCTCTACCGTTACGCCCATTTCATGAATGGCCGTGGCGATCTGAGTAGTACGATCGCGTTCGTTTAGGCAGTTGTTGTGAGTTGCCTTCGCTTTCGCCGCAACATCATTTGCTGTGTGAGCAAGCTGACGAGAGTTCTCTGCAACATCTTCAATTGCCGTGCGTACTTTGGTTATGAATTGGTTAAAATGCAGAGCGATATCGCTTAACTCATCTTTACCATCCAGTATCATCATATTACCAAGGTCAAGTTTGTCACTGGCACTTGAAATGTGTTGCTGTAGATAGGAGACTCGTTGGCTAAGACGACGTAACATTAACCACGCTAAGAAAATAGAAAGCGACAGTGCGACGATGATCAACGTCAACATTTCTGTTCGGCTGGTCTCATAACTTTCCTGACTCTTCGCGTAGTTTTGCTCACCCTGAGTTAATAGATCGTCAAGAATGGCGTTAACCGCTTTACGCATGACGCCGTAGCTGGCAGCGTATTTTGATTTGTATATTTCTTGCGCCGTTGCTAGATCATTTTTCTCTAGAGCGGCAAGCATTGGTGTTAGTTCGTCTCTTTTAACTTTCGCAAAAATATCGATGATCTTTTGTACATCAGCGCGTATTTTTGGGTTTACTTGAGCATTTAGGGCTTGTTTCAACGCATCATCCATTTCAGGAATGTCTTCTGCACGCGTTTCTTTTACGCGTGTTAATACACCTTTTTTATCCTGCATTGCTGGAATTTCTTGTAGCAGCATCACATCGATACCGACCCGCATACGCGGTATACGAGACGCAACTTCGGCTAGCGATCGCATCGGAGCGCTGGTGTTTTCAGCGAGTTTTTTGGTTTGTTGTTGAGCATTTGCAAGACCGTATAAACCGGCCCAACCGACCAGAACTAATACAAGGCATGGCAATGCAATTACGAACAAGAACTGTGCTTTCAGAGACATTTTGTTGAAGATCACGATTGGCTACCTGCTTGTGATGGTTCTATTGTGACATTAAAGTGAATCTTTAATAATTCTATAGGTTTACAGCATAAAATTTGTGTATTTATTTTACAAGAAAGTTTGTTTAATAAGCACCTTTTATTGTGTCCCCGTATTATGTTATCACACGATAAATGACGCTTTTAGGTTATGTAAGAACATGTTATTGAGCAATCGAAGGAGTTTGAGTTGAGTCGACCATTTCGATCCTTATCAAATCCAAACTATCGGCTTTGGTTTGGTGGTGCGTTTATTTCTAATATTGGCGCTTGGCTACAGCGTACAGCGCAAGATTGGATCGTGATTGCCGAGTTGTCTGATCAAAATGCCTCAGCGGTTGGTTTTGTGGTCTTTTTGCAATTTGCCCCCCAAATTCTTCTTTTGCCTATCACTGGCTGGGCGGCGGATCGCATGGAGCGTCGTAAGTTGCTTTTTATTACTCAGTCTTTGATGGCCATGTTGGCCTTGATATTAGGTTTGCTGGTGCTGAGCGGACAGGTGGAATATTGGCAAGTATGCGTTTGCGCCTTCGCTTTGGGTTGTGTTGCCGCATTTGATGCGCCAGCTCGCCATGCTTTTGTTTCCGATCTTGTCAGTGAAAAAGAACTGTCGAATGCGGTCGGCTTAAATTCTGTGGCGTTTAATAGTGCTCGGTTAGTTGGGCCTGCAATCGCTGGGATATTGATCGCTTTGATCGGAACCGGCTGGGTATTTATGATCAATGTGCTGTCTTTTATTCCGCTATTGTTTGCTTTGTATCTGTTTAAAAAACGTTTATCTATCGTGGCGCCCAACACGAGCAAGGCAACGCCGGATGTCGCAAAATTTTTAGATGGCTTTCGTTATATTTGGCAGTACAAAGAAATGACAGTGATCCTCGTTATGTCATTTCTAATTTGCAGTTTAGGTATGAATTTTTCGGTGTATTTGTCTGCTATGACAGTGCATGTTTTCCAAGGCCATGCAGATCAATATGGTTTCTTGATCTCCATGATGGCCATTGGTTCTATTTCGGGTGCTATGGTCACCGCAAGCCGACGGTCTTCCCCTTCTTTTCGTTCGATGATCTATGTCGCCGCACTGTTTTCAGTAAGCTGCTTTTTAGTGTCTATTAGCGCATCATTTTGGTCGTTTGCTGTTTTATTGATTCTACTCGGATTGAGTTTGCAGCTGTTCACAACATCGACCGTATCTTACATGCAAGTGGCCACAGAAAAACGCTATCGTGGTCGAGTGATGGCGGTAGTATTAGCCACAGCAATGGGCAGTACTGCATTAGGCGCACCATTAGTGGGTTGGGTAGCGGATACTCTTGGGGCGCGATGGTCAATCGGCATGGGCGGTGTTTCTGGTCTTATTGCGACGGCGTTGGGTTTTTGGTTTCTTCATACGCAGACAAAAGCTGAGCGAAAAGAGAGTGTCTCTTAGCTTGGCTCTCTGGGTGAATTGCAGTAGTCTAGATTTGATATAACGCTGATTTTATTGTCGCGTGAAGCGGTTAATTCTTTTACATAATTCTAAAAATATTGATGGAGAATCCTATGTCGCAGCATCTTGTCTTGAGCTTTATTGGAGAAGACCGCCCAGGTCTTGTCGAACGCCTATCCGATACCATTTCCCGCCATCATGGTAATTGGCTAGAAAGTAGAATGGCACATTTGGCGGATAAATTTGCCGGTATCCTGACCCTGTCTGTGCCGTTAGAACATCAAGAGGCCTTGATCAATGCGCTACGAAACTTCGAAAAACTGGGCTTGCATGTCACGGTAGAAGCGGCGAATCAGAGTGTTTCTGAAGGGTCAACTTTGTCTTTGTCTGTTGTTGGAAATGACCGACCAGGTATTGTTAAAGAAGTGTCTCAAGTACTGCACTCTCTTATGGTTAACGTGAAAGAACTCACCACTTCATGCGAACCTGCGCCGATGAGCTCTGATATGCTATTCAAAACCGAAATGGTCTTATCGGTACCAAAAAACCTGTCATTGCCTGAGTTGGAAGCCGCTTTAGAAAATATTAGTAGTGATTTGATTGTCGAGTTATCCGTTAATCAATTTGCGTAGGCGGTGGTTTCTTAGTCTACAGTTACAGTGTTTCTATGTTGTCCAAACACCATTCTGCTCTTTGTAAAACGGCGTGCTTTTGCGCGTCGTCTTGTTTGTCCCAGTTACCATAAATCATACCAATACGTGGGTTCTTTGCGAGGCGCTCGCGGTGTTTGACCATGAAGTGCCAGTAAAGGCTATTAAGAGGGCAAGCTTGCTCGCCTGTTTTTTCTTTTACCTTATAATGGCATGAGCCACAATAATCGCTCATTTTATGAATATAATTGCCACTGGCTGCATAGGGTTTGGAGGCAATCCAACCCCCATCGGCAAATTGACTCATGCCTCGTGTATTGGGCAACTCCACCCATTCCAACGCATCGATATAAATCCCCAAATACCATTCATCGACTTGTTTTGGCTGTATCTCAGTCAATAAGCAAAAGTTACCTGTCACCATAAGCCGCTGTATATGATGCGCGTAGGCGTAATCGAGTGATTGTCCAATGGCGCTGGAAAGACAATGCATCTTGGTGTCACCACTCCAAAAAAACGCGGGTAAATCTCGCTCTGCTTGTAACGCATTTTGTTCTTTGTAATCGGGCATGTTGATCCAATACATGCCGCGAACGTATTCGCGCCACCCCAGTATTTGACGAACAAAGCCTTCTATCTGAGCGATGTCGATGTCGTCGTTTTCGTGATAAGCGGTGATGGCGAATTTTATGACGTGCTTCGGGTTGATCAGTTTGCTGTTTAAAGCAAAGGACAGACGCGAGTGGTACAAGCTCCAACTGTGTGGGGTTTGGCTTGTCATTGAATCTTGAAAGCGCCCAAAGTTCGGCAATAAATGCTCGCAAAAATACGCTAATAAATTCAGCGCATCTTGGCGTGTAACGGGCCAAAGCAAGTCAGGCTCTGCACGACCAATAGACGCAATATCGTGACGCTCAATACGTTCGAGCAAATGACGCACGTTGTGTTGAAAGCACAAAGGCGCTGGAATGGCGTTCAGGTCTTTCGTTTTTAATTTATTCCGATTGGCGCTGTCGTAGTTCCATTGCCCCCCTTCTGGCTGGCCATCGACGTCCATCAATATGTTGAAGCGCTGGCGCATTTTTCGATAAAAATTTTCCATGCGTACGCTGTGCTGAGGTTTAAAATTTTGCGAAATATCATCGAATGGCAATAAGAAATGTTCGCTGTCGACCACTCTGACGCTGTGCTTTGTCGTATTGGATTCAAGTGATCGATATTGTTGTAAAACACGATATTCATCCGGCCGTTGCAGTTCAATAGTCGTTACTTTGTGTTTGACGGCCTGCGTAAGAATGACCGTTTCTAAGCTTTGGTTTTTGGTCTCGTCTAGCGTTAGGTAACACACTTGGTGGTTTGCGCTTTTAAGCGCGTTAGCAAAATACTCCATGGCGAGAAAAAAAGCGCACAGCTTTTGAATGTGATGTTTTACGTACGTTGCTTCGGGATGTAATTCGGCGATTAAATATAAAATTCCCTGATCGTTTTCACGAAACCAAGAATGCGCGGCGTTTAATTGATCGCCAAGAATCACACGTAGTGTGTGGTACTGACTCATAATGATTTCCTTAGAGTTTTTTTGATGAGCGAGGCTTGCTCTTTAATCGAACGTGAGTTGCCAAAATACGCCGCTTTTCTTGTTTTACATTAGGTTGTTGACGGTAGCCCCACAAGCGATCTCGAGCCGCTTTGCTCGCTTCAGCAAGGGAGACAATAGGCGCTGGATAATCTTTGCCAATCTGGCATTGATACAACATTTCTTCCATGGGTGTGATCTCCCAGGGTGCGTGAATGAGAGGGGCCGGTACCTCGCTTAGTTCTGGCACCCAGCGTCGGATAAACTCGCCCTCAGGGTCTTGATCTTGTGCTTGTTTTACGGGGTTATAAATACGGATAGTATTTGTCCCCGTGATTCCGGCTTGCATTTGAAACTGTGGATAATGAATCCCTGGCTCGAAGTCTAGGAAAAGTCGTGCCAGATGGTGTACACCTAAACGCCAATCAATGTTCAAGTGGTGACATAGAAAACTGACTAACATGGCGCGCATACGAAAATTCATATACCCCGTTGCCTGTAATGCCCGCATGCAAGCATCTATCATGGGGTATCCTGTCATACCTTTGCTCCATGCCTGCAAATCTAATGGGACTTGATCGTCTTGGCGATAAGGAAATTGCGCATAACCACTGTTTACTGCTTGGAATTCCATACTGCATTCGCTCTCGAATTTTTGCATAAAATGGCAATGCCAGTGCAAGCGCGAACTGAGGGCGATAAGGGTACGCCGCCAGCCTTTTGTTTCCCAGTGCAATAGAAGGTCTTGGTAGACCTCCCTTAAGCTAATATTTCCCCAAGTCAAATAAGGGGAAAGACGAGTACAAGCCGATCGGCTGGTCAGTGGACTGGATATAGATCGGTAATAATCTTTGCCGCGGCCTGCATAGAAGCTTTCTAATGTTTGCCACGCCAGTGTCGATCCACCGGTTTGTATGCCCTTTCTAAACTGCTTCCAAGCCTCTGGAATGCGTGGTTCTGTAATGGTTACGTTATGCCATAAAATGTTATTTAGATCGATGTCGACAATGGGCGCACGCATTGTCTTTTGCCATTTTTGATCCCAGCTTTCTCTGGTTTTCAGGGGTCGAATGATGGCGCCCGTTGGCGATTCATGCCAATCGACGCCTTGTTGCCAACACCATTTTTTAATGTTGATGTCTCGTTGGAATGTAACGCCTAGACCAATTTCTTCGCTGCTCAACAATATGTCAAATTGAGTGTCTTTGTGCAGTACTTCAAGTGCGGTTTGTGCATCGTTTACCATGATATGAACTTGGCCGTTATACTCTGCAAGTTGGCGATTCATGTCTTCCAGAGACTGCCAGACAAACCGCCAATGACGTTCATCATAATGAGGATCAGACAGCAGAATAGGCTCAAAAATATACAGCAGAATCATCGGTCTATTCTGCTGTATTGCTTGAGTTAACGGAGCATGATCGGTTAGGCGTAAGTCGCGCTTCAACCAAACGATAACAGGCTTTCGGGTATCATTCGTTTTCATTAATGCGGGGAAATCGGCCAATCTGCTGCGTCGACCGAGTCCAGTTGTTCATCGAATTCATGGCCTTGCCATTTCTTAATAAAATGCTGATTCGGATCGTATTGCTCGGTTTGTTTTTCTAGGTTGAAATGACGACCGCCTTTTGGGTCTGCGCCAACGCCTGCAATGTATTGCCAGTTTCCCCAGTTTGAACCTACGTCATAATCAATCAACTGCTCTTCAAAATAGGCGGCGCCATAACGCCAGTCGATGCCTAATTCGTAGATTAAACAGCTTGCGACAATCTGACGCCCCCTATTACTCATAAAGCCGGTTTTGTTTAACTGTTTCATACAGGCGTTTACGATCGGATAGGGCGTGTTGCCTTGGCTCCATTTACGAAAGCGTTCAGCGTAGAAACTGGTTTGTGTCTGCTTGTTAGACAAACCACCGGGCAAGAAAAGTTTTTTACCATAACAGGTTGCATACCAATGAAAGTACTCTCTCCACAACAGCTCAAAGTAAATCCAGTACGTCGATTCATTGGCGCCGTTGTCGCGCTCGTAAACGTCTAAACAGGCTTTAATTTGCTTGGCTGATAGACTGCCTTGCGCTAGCCAAGGCGACAATTTCGTGGAGTTTTCCCAACCGTCTAAGGCATTTCGTACCTCTTTATAGTTACGAGGAAGGTCGGTTGCAAAGTAATCGCTTAGTTGTTGTTGAGCAGCTTCTTCACCACCCACAAAAGTATGAAATCCTTGAATAGGCTCTACTTGCCAAGGGCGAATAAGAGGCAAGTTTAGATTAGGAGCAGGCGGCAGTTCACGGACAATAGGCATTGGTGACGCAATATCAATGTTTTCGACCAAACGTCGGAAGGTCGAAAAAGACGCCGGCAGGGCAGTTACTTGAAAAGGCAGCTGCCATGGTTCAAATAACGTTAAGCCATGGTCGATATGAAAATGCACATCCGGAAAATCATTGGCAACTTGTCTTAATGTTTGTTGCTCGTCCCAACCGCCATGATGATTGCGATAAATATGGGAAATCGGCAACGCATTTAAAAGTAATGTAATACTGGTGGCCGCGTCATGTTGACTGACAAACAAGCTTTGCTCTAGGCTTTCCAGATGCATGGCTAAATCGTCAAGTCCTTCTAATAGAAAGTCACGACGAATCGTCGACATACCCTGAGTGGCGTAACGACTGGGGTGTTTTACGTGAGGCTCGTCACAGTACAAACACACTAACTGGTCGACTTCTTGTGCTGCTCGCCACAGCATTTTTTGGTCTGTACTGCGCAGATCATTACCAAACCAAATGAGCCCCAATTTCATTGCCATACCTCTTCATTACTATTGCTTCAATTAATACTGATACGCATTGAAGAGGATATTGGTTTAGATCGTTTCCTAACGTGTTTAAATTTTCTCGAAATGTAGGTGATCAAGCAGCGCTTTGACCTTTCTAGCCGAGTGTTTGTGTCTTCCTGAATAAGCGTACAGCACAAGGTCTTCTGGTGTTTTATCAAAGGTTAAGGCGATGAGCTTGCCTTGTTGAATGTCCGCATGGCAGATTTGTTGAGGAAGAATGGCAAAACCAAGTCCAGACAAGGCGGCTTCTTTTGCTATGTGCGCGCTGTTTACTCGGTACTGTGATGTGACATGAATCGCACTGGTTTGTTTGCCGTTTTTAAACACCCAAGGTGAGCCACTCAGCGCGCTTAAGCTGGTAATACAAGGTAAATTGACCAGATTTTCTAACGACAAGTGACCTTCATAACGCGTCACTAATTCTGGTGTCGCGACTACAACACTGGGCCAACGCATTAGTTCGGTGGCGACCCAGTCCGAATCATCAAGACCACCACGCCCGAATTGCAGTACCACATCGAAGCCGTCGAGCAGACCTTTTGTTGGTACCAAACCCGTGTCACAACTTAAGGTAAGATCGGGATAGCGGGCACAAAAAGAAGCCAGTTGTTTCGCTAAAATAGGCAAATCTGGCATGATAACGCGAAGGTGACCAGATACTTCTTGACCCTGTTTACAAATACCCTCTAAACCCTCATCCAATGCGGCCAACAGAGGTAGAATTTGATCGTATAACGTTTGTCCTGCTTCCGTTGGCGACATACGCCGCGTGGTCCTTTCTAATAAACGTACGTTGAGCGTTTCTTCTAGTAAAGCAACATGTCGGCTGACATTGGATGACGGCAAACCGAGCGTCTCGGCCGCCTGTTTAAAGCTACGGCGTTCGAATACAGATTGAAAACTGAGTAGCCAAGGAAGTTCTATTTTCTCAATCATAATTCACTCAATTAATGGGTTTATTAATCCAATAGTCCCATATTTATCACATGACGTGATTGATGAATACTGAGCCCTCTTCTAATCAATGAGATGACTTGAGTATGACTATGACGGCAAAAAAACGAATCGCGATTATCGGCGCGGGTGTAGCGGGCATGGCGTTCGCGATACTCGCCGCAAGGCAAGGCCATTTTGTTAATGTGTTTGAGCGTCGGCCACAGGTAGGCAGTGAATTGGGGGCGGGTGTGACCTTATGGCCAAATGCCAGTTTCGTGCTTAAGCAAATGGGCTTGTTAGATGACATTGTTAAGGTGTCTGGTAAACCAAAAAGTATGGTGCGATTTGATCAGTATTCTAGTGAGCAGCTCAATGAGCCGTTCCGCGAAAAAAGTCGGCTGGTGATCCACGAAATTAATCGACAGGCCCAGTATGAAACCTACAGTATTCTGCGTCGAGATTTGATGGAAATCCTGTTTGATGCCTTGCAAAAAACGCAGGCACGTATCCATTTTTCTCATCCTATTCAAGCGGAAGAGTTGGCTCAATTGAAAGCCGAATACGATCTTGTGATCGGCGCCGGCGGACGTATGCATTCCGCCGCTCGACAGAACATTATCGCCGTATTGAGTACTGAACTGCCTGTCGACAATGAAGCAATTTATCAAGGCTTTATCAACGTGATAGGTATTACCCAATCGCCTTTAACGCTTATCGACAAAGGCGTCATTCAGGATTATTGGGGTGATGGAGAGCGCTTTGGAATCGTCCCCATAAACGACAAAACCTGCTACTGGGCGGCGGGTTGGGCATCTTCACCCAAAAGAAAAAGTGACCAGCCTTTTACTCAAGAAGACCTAATTCAGCGTTTTCAGCATTGGCCAAAGCCAGTGACCGACGTGTTACAACAGTCACAAAGTGGATCGATTAACACCATTTATGTTCACGATATAAATCCTATTACTTCTTGGCACAACGGCAATGTATTACTGATCGGTGACGCTGCCCATGCGGCATTGCCCACGTCAGGACAAGGCGCATGCCAAGCGTTAGAAGACGCATGGACGTTAGCTCAGTTATTATTAAAACACGATGATATCGATGTTGTGCTCCAACAGTTTCAAGCAAAACGTATCGATAAAACCACGGCCATACAGCGCACTGGCCGTCATATTGCTCAGACTATTTTCCACACCAAACCGTCAGAAAGAGCCGTTGATGGTTCAATCTCTCAAACGCCAAGCCATACCATTGCGAATTTTTGGATGTCGGGACTGACTCCCTCTTAGCGTACGAGTCCACCGTTTTTCGATAGAAGCGTGTTTAAAGCGCTTTGGCTCCTTCATAATTGGACAATATGTCAATCATAGGAAATGGAAAACACCATGAAGCAGAATATTGTTCATATCGCACTGGTTGTGAAAGATTACGACGACGCCATTGATTTTTACGTCAATAAGCTAAAATTCGACTTGGTTGAAGACACGTATCAGCCAGAACAGGATAAACGTTGGGTTGTGGTTGCACCGCCAAATTCCACTGGTGCTTCCATTTTATTAGCTCGCGCATCTAAACCTGAACAGCACAGTTTCATTGGCAATCAAGCGGGCGGACGTGTCTTTTTGTTCCTCAATACGGACGACTTTTGGCGAGATTATGAACGCATGATCGACATCGGCATTCACTTTGTGCGCGAGCCAAAAGAACAAGATTACGGCTGGGTTGCCGTATTTGAAGACTTATATGGCAACCTTTGGGACTTGTTACAGCTTAATCCTGATCATCCAATGGCGATCAGAATAGACGCGTAAAAAGGTGTGGAAACGTGGGCAAGAAAGTATTTTTTATCACAGGTCAAAAACCACAGTGAAAATAAGGGTATAATGCGCCAAATTTTCCCATATACGCCAAAGGTAGTGATAACTATGAGTCTTCCTAATTGCCCACAATGTAACTCCACTTACGTGTACGAAGATCAAACCATGTTGATTTGCCCAGAGTGCGCACACGAGTGGAACCCCAACGAAGTCGTTGTTGACGAAGATGCTTTGATTATCAAAGACATGAGCGGCAAACTATTACAAGAAGGCGACAAAGTGACCTTGGCAAAAGACCTAAAAGTAAAAGGTTCTTCTCAAGTCCTAAAAATCGGCACCAAAGCGACCATCAAACGTCTAGTTGACGGCGACCACGATATTGACTGTAAAGTCGACGGCGCGGGCGACATGATGCTGAAATCCCAGTTCGTCAAAAAAGCTTCTGCATAGCGTTTAAAAAAGAATTTAATATGTTCAATAAAAACAGGGTGTTTTACGTTTGACGCTCGTCAGCGTAATTACCCTGTTTTTTTATGTCGAAGAAGTAATACTTGAGCGGTAGTTTTGTAACGTAGAAAGTAAAAAAAACCACCCTCTAGGTAAGCCAGAGGGCGGTTAAAAAGAATAGCGTGCGTCGGTAAGAATAAGGGGATTCTACTAACATGTTTTGCGCAGTTCTGTTTAGTTACGAATCAAGTAATCAAACGCGCCAAGGGCTGCGGTTGCACCACCGCCCATGGAGATGATGATTTGCTTGTAAGGTGTTGTCGTTACGTCACCGGCGGCAAACACACCTGGAATCGATGTTTGGCCGTGTGCGTTGATGACGATTTCGCCTCTGTTAGTCAGTTTCAGTGTGTCTTTTAGGAACTCGCTGTTTGGCACCAAGCCGATTTGAACAAAGATCCCAGCAACGTCAACAAGGTGTGACTCATCGGTTAAGCGGTCTGTGTATTTTAGGCCGATAACCCGTTGACCATCACCGATGACTTCGGTTGTCATGGCGTTTTTGATGATGGTGATGTTTGGCAAAGAGTTGGCTTTTTTCACCAATACGGCATCCGCACGTAATGTGTCACCAAACTCAAGAACGGTCACGTGTTCTACGATACCGGCAAGGTCTATCGCGGCTTCGATACCGGAATTACCACCACCAATAACCGCAGTTTTCTTGCCTTTGAACAATGGGCCATCGCAGTGTGGGCAGTAAGCGACACCTTTGCCTCGGTATTCTTGTTCACCTGGTACGTTCATTTCTCTCCAGCGTGCACCAGTGGCTAAGATGACGGTTTTACTTTTTAGTATTGCACCGTTTTCTAGTTCGATTTCAACGAATTCTTTTTTCTCAAGACGAACCGCTTTTTGCGTTTTCATCAGGTCAACGTCGTAATCTAAAACGTGTTGTTCAAGACCCGCGACCAATTTTGGACCGTCGGTGGCTTTCATAGAAATGAAGTTTTCAATCGCCATGGTGTCAGCCACTTGACCACCAAAACGTTCTGCCACGACACCCGTACGTATGCCTTTACGAGCCGCATAAATGGCCGCCGCCGCGCCAGCTGGGCCACCACCGACGACAAGTACATCGTAAGGGGCTTTTTCAGACAAGGCCGTTGCCTGTTTGTTGGCTGCGCCTGTGTCTACTTTGTTGAGGATTTCGTCTAGGGTCATGCGACCTTGGCCGAATAATTCGCCGTTTAAATAAACGGATGGCACTGCCATGATTTCGCGTTTTTCGACTTCATCTTGGAACAAGGCGCCATCGATCATGGTGGCGGTGATTTTAGGGTTAAGCACCGCCATTAAGTTGACGGCTTGCACAACGTCTGGACAGTTGTGGCAAGAGAGGGAAATGTACACCTCAAAGTTTAATTCTATGTCCAAGCCTTTGATTTGCTCAAGCGTTGCTGGAGCGGCTTTGGATGGGTGACCACCTGCTTGCAATAATGCCAATACCAAAGAGGTAAATTCGTGGCCCATTGGAATGCCAGCAAAACGAACACGAGGCACTTGCCCTAGTGGACCAATCGCCATTTGTGGTGCACGACCCGCTGAATTTTCGTTGACAGACAAGGTGATTTTGTCGCTTTTCATCTCGGTAATTTCACGAGCTAAGCTAAGTAATTCTTCTGCTTTTGCAGAACCATTCGTAGACACAGTAATTTCAATCGGATTAACGATATTTTGTAGGTATGTGCCCAACTGTTGTTTGATGTTTGCTTCTAACATGATGTAAACCCCGTTTTCTGATTGAGTAATGTACTGTGTTTAAAGGTTGTGATGTGCGGGGCGGTGGATTGGCTCCTTCTAGGAGAAGGAGCCAAGACCTATTTCAGGTCTAACCAACCGTTAGCTTAGATTTTGCCGACTAGGTCTAGAGAAGGGGCAAGAGTGGCTTCGCCTTCTTTCCATTTCGCTGGGCAAACTTCACCTGGGTGAGCCGCGACATATTGTGCAGCTTTCACTTTGCGCATTAGATCTTCTGCGTCACGACCAATACCTTCCGCTGTGATTTCCATTGCTTGGATAATGCCTTCTGGATCGACCAAGAAAGTCGCACGATCTGCAAGGCCTTGGCCTTCACGCATCACGCCAAAGTTGTTGGTGATCTTGCCTGATTGGTCGCCTACCATGAAGTAGTTGATTTTGCCGATGGTTTCAGAGCTGTCATGCCACGCTTTATGAGTGAAATGAGTGTCAGTAGAAACAGAGAAGACTTCAACGCCACGTGCTTGAAGGTCTGCGTAATGATCCGCAACGTCACCCAGTTCTGTAGGGCAAACAAACGTGAAGTCAGCTGGGTAGAAGAAGAAGATAGACCATTTTCCTAATACGTCTTTTTCAGAAATTTCTACGAATTCGCCCGTTTTAAAAGCGGTTGCATTGAATGGTTTGATTTGAGTGTTGATCATGGTGTATCTCCTAATAAGTGTTTGTGTTTGCGTTACCAACAAAACACATACTAAGGAAAAATGATCGATTGATGAAATTGTTGTTTTCTAATGTTTCGATTGTCTAAAGCTATGACTTGGTTTTATCAATACGATTTCACTATTCGTCTGGATACTGTTTTCGAACGTCAAGAATTTTTGTGGTGATACCTTCCATTAAGGGTGTGAGGCTTGGGTCAAAATGAGACCCAGAGTTATCTTGAATATAGGCCAGTGACTCTTCTAGTGACCATGCTTCTTTGTACGGGCGCTTAGACATCAGTGCATCCAGCACATCCGCAATCGCCACAATGCGGCCTTCGATGGGAATCTCTTCGCCTTTTAAACCATTGGGGTAACCGCTGCCATCCCACTTTTCATGATGGGTTAGGGCAATGGTTTTCGCTATTTTTAGCATAGGATCATCGTCATCAGAAAAAATCTCTCCGCCAAAAATGGTATGACGTTTCATGATTTCCCATTCATCCGGTGTGAGCTTGCCCGGTTTTAATAAAATGGAATCAGGAATGCCTATTTTACCAACGTCATGCATGGGCGCCGCGAGGAAAATTTTCCTCACCCAATCGTCATTACCACCGTAGGCTTTTGCAATAAAACGAGTGTAGTGACTCATGCGAATAACATGCGCCCCCGTTTCATTGTCTCGGTATTCAACGGCTTGGCCTAAATGATGGATGATTCTTAATTGGCTGGCTTCGAGCGCTTGGGTGCGTTCGGCGACTTTTTTCTGTAGTTGTCTGTTTTGGTCGTATAGCGCGATGTGCGTTCGGACTCGAGCTCGCACAATCGGTGGGCTGATGGGTTTAATAATGTAATCCACCGCACCCATTGCAAAGCCGCGTTCTTCGTCTTTGATGTCGTGTTTTGCGGTCACGAAAATGACAGGGATTTTTGCTGTCATTGGGCTTTCTTTTAGGCGTTTGCAGACCTCGTAGCCATCCATGTCGGGCATCATGACATCCAACAGAATAATGTCTGGACGTGGATTCGTCGCGGCAATCGCCAAGGCCTTTAAGCCATTAAGTGCGACTTTTATGGTGTATTCATCAGACAATGAGGCAACCAATACATCGATGTTTTGTGGTGTGTCATCAACAATCAAAAGCGTGGGTTTGTCTAGCGATGGTTCAATGGTACCGTGTTCAAATTTTGTGTCTGTCATGATCATTACAGCTCAAGGCCCTTCCAAATACGGTTTAAGTAGAGTGAAATGTTCGATTGCCAAATCAAAGTCATACACATTCAGTGCGGAAATTAGCTTCGTCATGTGTTTATGCGTTTGGCGGTCTTTCATATGAGGAAGCAACTCTTCAGCAATCGTGAGTGCTTCCGCAAAATGGTCGTCTAGATAAGTCTTTAATGTGTTTAGTTTTTCTTGTAACGCTATTGCGTCAATCGCCGGCACAGTTTGAGCATCGCTTTCCGTAGTTTTATCGCTCTCTTTAGTGATGTCCTGCCAATGTTGTAATGCTTTTAGAGTGAGGTTCAAATCACTTTCTACTAAAAACAGTATAGGTGAAATATCATTTTTTGCGTCATCAAGCGCTTTTTCCAATTTGCCTGATGAGGTTTCCAGTGCCGTCATGCCCAATGTGCCTGCGACGCCTTTTAAGGTATGAGCGTGTCGCGTGGCCGCCAACGGATCTTGGTTGTCTAGATAAGTACGACACTCCTGAATGAAGTTCGTTTGAGTGGCTAAAAAACGTTTCAACAATCGAATGTAGAGGGTGCTGGTTTGTGTTCTTGCGAGCCCTAGTTCGGTGTCAATGATTGGACTGTTGGGGAATAAATTGCGCTTCGTGTGGCGCGTCGCAGCGATTGTTTTTTGAGCCATAGAATACGGCGTCACCTTAATCCATTTGAGTAGGGTGGCAAACATGGTTTCCAAATGAATTGGCTTGGCGATGTGATCGTCCATACCCGCGTCTTCAGCTTGTTTAATGTCATTTAGCATCACATTCGCGGTCATGGCAATGATGGGCGTGTCATCGTATTCAGGCAGAGTTCGAATGTGACGCGTTGCGGTATAACCATCCATAATCGGCATTTGGCAATCCATTAATATGCAGTCAAAACGTCCAGGTTTAAGCATGTCTATGGCTTCTTGGCCATGGTTTGCTGTGGTGACTTTAATGCCATATTTGGACAAAATTTCGACGGCGAGTTCTTGGTTTATTTCATTGTCTTCTACTAATAATACGTTTGCGCCCTCAAGCTGACACAACAACGTAGTGTCAGCTTGGCAGTCGTTTTGGCTGATGATATGTTGGGATTTAGGGCCGCAGACCTTGATGATTTCATCAAACAAACTGGAGGTCGTAACGGGTTTGGTCAAGTAGCCTGCAATGGGAAGGTTGGCGCCCGCAGTACGAGCTTCTTCTTGCCCATACGCCGTGACCATGATCAAGGTCAGCGTGGACTCGTCGGGTATTTTTTCCAAAATAGCTTTGCAGGTTTCTATGCCGTCGAGATCCGGCATTTTCCAGTCAATTAGCATGAGTGGATAAGGTTGAGAACTGCCTTTAAGAGACTCAATATAACGGACAGCTTCTTGTCCACTGCTGCAACTATGATAGTCAAAACCAAGCGCTTTCACATTGGCCTGCAATACTTCTCTTGCCGTGTCATTGTCATCCACAATGAGCACTTGTTTAAAGGCGGTTTTGTCATCAAATGAATAATCAACTGGTGTGTTTTCGCAATGCTGAAAACACACCGTAAAATTAAATGTGCTGCCTTTGCCTTCTTCACTTTCGACCCAAATACTGCCGCCCATTAACTCAATCAGGCGCTTAGAAATGGCGAGCCCCAACCCTGTGCCACCAAATCGTCGGGTGGTCGACGTATCTGCTTGAGAAAAAGATTGAAAGAGCTTGTCTTGTTGTTCTTTACTGATACCGATGCCTGTGTCTTGTACCGAGAAATGAATGATGTGTTCATCAGAGCTTTGTTTGAAAGGCAAAATGCGCAGGACAATTTCACCTTTTTGGGTGAATTTAACCGCGTTGTTGCCAAGGTTGAGTAATATTTGACGCAACCTTGTCGAATCCCCAATGAGTTTTTCGGGAATATCAGGGTGCATATCAATGATGAGCTCTAGTTCTTTTTCTTCGACTTTTAGCTCTAAAATGGTCGCCGCATCATCGACGACGTTTTGTAATGTGAAGGGCACATTTTCAATGTCCATTTTGCGCGCTTCGATTTTTGAAAAGTCCAAAATGTCATTGATAATGTTCAGCAAGGATTCCGCCGAATAACTGACTTTTTCAATGTAATTACGTTGCTTACTGTCCAGATCCGTTTGAAGTGCAAGAGACGACATGCCAATGATCGAGTTCATTGGTGTGCGAATTTCATGGCTCATGTTGGCGAGGAATTCACTTTTCGCCAAGTTTGCGTTCTCGGCGATTTCTTTGGCCGCTTGTAATTCTCGAGTTTGTTTTTCTATCTCCGTTTCCAATTGAACTTTGTAGTGAGTGAGAGATTGTTGTGACATATAGCGTTCGGTCACGTCTCGCCAAGTAATAATGGCGGCGGGTTTATTATCAAAAACAATCGATAAAATGGTCATGTCGGCATAGATCAGTTCGCCATCCGTCCGCTGGAAGACCCACTCGGTGAGCGTGTGGCCTTTGAGCGCCGCTTCTTCCAAATGGTCTTCTAAACTGAGTATGGAGTTCGCGCCATCCGCTTGAGTGACAGGCGACAGACGATTCAACTCTGTACCGAGCAATTTCCCCACCGTTGGGTATTGAAGCGTAGTAATAGCGGCCTGATTGCACTCCACCATTTTTTTGTCGACTAATATCCAAGCTGGATCGGGTGTGATTTCGAATATAGAACGAAAGCGTTCTTCACTTTCTACGAACCCTGATAATTGGCGCGTCATTTTACGAGAAATGGCCCACGCCAATAACAGCAGAATGACGATGCCGATGGCGCTGATCCAGATGATGCGTAATCTCACATCGGTGAGCTGATCACCGATTTCTTGTTCTAACTCCTTGGAGTTGGATTGTACAAATTCGCCAATTTGGTCCAAGAACCTCGGCAATGGCAGAAAAATAGATTCCAGCTGGTTATTGAGTTCTGTTTTCCCTTGGCCGATTAATCGCAGCTCTAACCGCTCCTTAAACAAGCCACCTGCTCCCAATCGAATGACTTGGTCATTTTGGTCAAATATATAGTTTGTACCAAATAAGGTTTCCCCAAGCGCGTGACGTTCGTCTTGCAGCATCTTGGCGGCTTCAGGGTAAGTCTTGGCGGTTTCAGCGATGACATAATCCAAACGATCCAAAGAGGACTTCATTTGATTGTCTTTGAGATCGATGATGGTATTGAGAGAATCTGAGTGAACAATCACGCTCACCGCGAGCTCAAGCGTGGTCACGTCTTCCATGGCGGTATTAAGCGCGGATTCTAACCTAGCCAAACGCAGTGTTAAATACTGCTTGGCCAGTGTGTCTCTTTCAGCATTTTTTGACGTGTTGTATTGGTAGATTAACGCGTTTTCTTTTAGCCTCGCTTTGCCTGTCATGGAATAAATAAGCTGCTTCAAATTGTCCAAATGAGCCAGTGTTTTGCCTTGTGTATTAGTGGTTTCTTTTTTCGTGAGGTAGCGGGATTTGTATATGTACCAGCGGTTAATTCTGCTGGTCAGCGCTTGGATTTCTTGACCACTGTTTTCCAGTTGAGATGTGATATTGGAGATTTCTGTGTTGCCCGTCGAGGCGCTGTGAAGGGCGAGAACAGCCGCTTGATAGCGCTGCACATTGCTCCGGTCTTCCGACATTTCGTTTGAACCGTCAAATAACGCTTGGCGAAGACGATTTTTTTGAGCCGGTACTATTTCCCTAATTTCTGCGGTGGCATCGAGTAATAGTGACTGCTTTGCTCTTAGACTTTGTCGTTGTTGTGACAGCTCTTGCAACGTGGCCGTTAGGATGACTGCGCCAATAATAGATGAGATTAAGGCAACAGCAGTGAGTAACCATATGAGTGGCGCGATAGATAAAGGACGTTTTTTTAAGGCTTTCATCATATTAGTCCGTTAGGTCTCGATTGGAATGAGAGGGTGTCATGCTGTGTTCTGCACCCATATCTTTACTGAATCCGTTGCCAATAAGTTGTATCCATAATCGCTGTTTGTTCTGATTAAAAAACTGCAGTATCGATTCGCTTTGGTTGTATTTGTTGTCTTCGGCGAGCTGTTTCAAACTGGTTTCAATGGCTTGGCTCGTGGGCATGCCTTTTAGCGGCAAAAGGGCTTGTTCAACCACCAATGCATTGATGTAGCTTTCAAATTGTATTGTGGTGGGCGGCAATGTATCGCCTGATTTCGCCATGTCTTCGATAAATTGTTTCACCAACGGAGAATCCGACTGTGTTAACGGCGGTACCGTTTTCGAGATGATGATATTGCAGGACGTATTTTTTGTGCGCAGTGATATCGCTTCTAAACCGGAGAGAGACAAGGTCGCATAGAGTGGGTGAATGTCAAATTGCGCGAGGCGCTCAATGATATTGCTGGTGGTTTCATAAGTGCTGACCATAATAATGGCCTTTGGTATTGGGAACACGCCCAAGATATCAGCCACCACATGATCGACCTCTGTGTTATTTCGGGGGTGTCGAATCTGTAATACAGACGTTGGGTCTTTTAGTCCCGCTTGAGATAACGCCTGCATGGCGCTGCTTAATCCTGCATCACCATAACTGTCCTTTTGGGCGAAAATTGCAATTTCATCCGGACGGATGTTGTATATCTTTGTCAACGTATTGATTAAAAAATACACTTCATCAGTATAGCTTGCTCTTACATTGAAAATGAACGGTGCGGCGCGTTCTGCACGAAGTGATTTCGCGCCCGAAAGCGGTGTAATCAGTGGAATGCCGTATTTTGCTAATGTATCCAGTGTAGCCAGATTAGTGGGCGTTCCAATACTCCCGATCAAGGCTTTCACGCCAACATTTTCAATTAACCTTTCGACTTGAGGTACCGTTTTACTCGGCTCATATTGATCGTCTAAGGGAAATAAAGACACTCGATAATTCAATTCTCCACGATTATTAATGCGTTCAAAACCTAACCGTATGCCTCTTACTGCTTCGTTGCCGAGGAACGCATTCTGTCCTGTTAACGGACCGGTAAAACCAAAGCGCAGCTCGTCAGCGTACGCTTGACCTATTAAGCAAGAGAAAAACAGGGTGATATAAAGAGTCAGACGTCGAATCATGAGCGCTCGTCATTCTTCTTAAGGTCAACTGGCTGGCTGTTTGCAATGTGTTGATAGAAACCAATCATCCCGAGGATTTTTTGTTCTGAGAACTGTTCTGAAGACCATAAAGGCAGTTTGCTTTTAATCACCCATTCACAGGTATTGTTGTGCAGTAAAATGTTTTCTTTGAAGTCGTGTTGTCCTTTACCAGATTCCATTACTGATCGGTCATCTGCCATGGTTAACTGCGCTCGTTTTTGCCACGAAAACTCATCGTCTTTGTGACCGATCAGTGTGTCCATGTCGCAGCCCATATCTTGTAAGTAAAGACGATTAGCACCAAGGTAAGCGCCTTCTTTATCTTTCCAAAAAATTCGCAATGGAAGGCTATCAAGCACTGCCTGTTGTTGATGCTGCGTTTCTTTTAGATGAAGGGTGTAACTTTCTATTATCTCGGATTGGTCTTCAATCAATTGTTCATTGTTTTCTTGCTGTTTACTGAGGCTCCCAAACTGGCGTTTATTAAATCGAGAACTCACCCGGCTCATTCGCAAAATTCGTATGACACTGAGCATGACATCGTCGACTTCGTTTTTTGATTTTTTCTCAAACATTAAGCCGATGGGCGTTGTTGATTCATTGAAATCATTGTCTTTCAGGCTATCTAGCTGCGATGAAATGTGTGACAAGCGAGACGTTATCTTTTTATGCATAAAGACCGTAATAAACGCCAGTAAGATAGTCCAAATGCAAACAAATAAAAGGATAAGGTTCTTTTTTAGCTGGCCTAAGTGACTGTCTTGGAACTCAGTATTGACGGATAAATAGAATTGGCCGATGGTTTCTTTTGAGTTAATACTTTGGTAGATCGGCGCTTGAAGCGACCAGTTATTCGTCGGCGTGGTTAGTTTACTTTCTTCAATGATGACGCCGTTATCAAATTGCGCTTTTACGGCATCAATGCCGTCATGGCGTAACAAAGAAAGAAAGTACGGCTGCAAACTCTGTTCATCTAAATACTGATAGCTGTAGGTAAATATTAACGAGTATTCAGACATCAATTGCTGAAAGTACGTTTGTCTTTCTTGTTTTACCAAGAGGCTTTGCTCGTGAGTGATCCAATAGACAAAGAAAGTTGAGGTCGTTACGGCGATAATCAACAGCCAAATGAGTGCTTGAGGAAGCAGTTTTCCTGCGGTTTTTAAAGGGAGCTTAACCATCTACAATCATTCTCATTGTTATTTTTTTATTAGAGACACTAAAACCACGCATTTGCGTGGTTGAGTGTTACTTAATCAGTTTAGGATAATAAAGAGGGGGGGGAGTCTGGAATTTTGTAAGAAAGTGTTACGGTTAGTGACACACGGTTAACATTTCAGCGGGTTCATTTATTCGCTAGCGCCATTGAGCAAGACGCGCCATTTGCAGGTGACGTTCTTGCTCGGCTTGATCCACCGTAATCGGCGTGAATTGAATAATATCCCCTGGCTTTTGTTGCGCAAGAATGCCGCCGCCGACTCGCGTCACACAGCCCATTTTTGGGTAACCGCCAATGGTTTGTCTGTCGCGTAGTAACACAATCGGCTGGCCGTCTTTCGGGATCTGAATCGCACCATACGCAATGCCTTCCGAAATAATGCCTTTAAGCTCCGTGTGAACGGCTTTGCCTTCCAGTCGATAACCCATTCGATCCGAATTTGATGACACTGTGTAGTCGCTGGAGAAGAAATTAGCGCGCTCTAAAGACGAGAAGGATTGATATTGGTAGCCCAAAATCACCGGGATTTCTTTATTGCCATAATTTGGAATAGCCAAACGAGGGACGGCGCGTTGTTGGTGATCATGGCTCGTATGATAGCTAAGTGAATCGCCTTTTTTCAGCTTGTCACCTTTACTTGTTAAGCCACCAATTTTTTCACGCATGACGGTCGCTACGCTGCCTAATGTGGGTTCACAAAGGAACCCGCCTTTTACCGCGAGGTACGCTCGTAATCCCCAAACAGGTTGATGAAACGCCAGAATGTCGCCTTTTTTGATGGCGTAAGTTTGCCAAGGCGGAATACTTTTATCGTTCAGTGTTGCTCCAAGATCTGCACCTGTGATGGCGATGCTGGTATTGGCTTGTGCTTCTAAGGTGAACATACCGAAGGTGATTTCAATCTGCGCGCTATTGGGGTCGTTATCGAGTAGTGCATTGCCCCAGCGAAACGCCACTTCATCCATCGGGCCGCCAGTGGTTAAGCCAATAGACTGATGACCGTGACGGCCTAAATCTTGAACTAAGGCCAATAAACCGGGTTTGATTACTTTAAAAGCCATCGAGCTGACCTCCTTGTACTAAGAACTCATCTCGAGAAATTGACTCGAATCGTACAGAATCGCCCATCGCAATCAGGGCGAGGTTTTTACTGCCCCAATCAATCAAATTAATGGGGGTGCGGCCAATAATTTGCCAACCACCCGGTGTCACACTGGGGTAAACCGCCGTTTGGTTTTCCGCAATGGCCACACTACCAATGGGTACTTTTAATCGTGGTGTGGTTTTTCTTGGTACATGCAGTTCATCGGGCGTATTGCCTAAAAAGGCGAAGCCCGGCGTGAAGCCGATCGCGTAGGCGCGATAAACTGTTTCACTGTGGCGTTTAATGATCTCTTCCATGCTGAGCTGACAATGCTTTGCTACGTCTTCCATATCTGGGCCAACTTCTTGGCCGTAATACACTGGAATCACTACTTCACGGCTGTCGATTAGGGAAACGTTGTTTGGATCAATGGCCTCTATGGTCTGGCGAATGGCTTTAAAAATGGCAAAACGATCGTAATGATCATCATCAAAAACAACCAATAAGGTGGTGTAAGACGGCACCAAATCCACAATGCCAGCAAGGTTTTTTAGGTTCTGCGTCACTTGGGCAATGTAGTTTGAGGTCGCTTCGCTAATAACGTGACTAAAGGTCAGTAAGCAAGCCTGATTACTGACCATGTCAATGTTCGGAAAATCTGCATGGCTCATGGTTTATTTCGCGCTTGTCTTACTTGGAGGATTAAGTTTAAGTCGATCGACCAGCGTACGAATGCGCGTGACAGCATCCAAGGCGTGAGCGCCGTCGCCGTGTACGCAGATGGTGTCCGCATGAATGGCAAGCTGTTTGCCCGATGCCGTGGTGAGCGTGCCTGTTTCGCATAACTGCTCGACTTGTCTTTCAATCAGGTCAAAGCTGGCATGAACCGCGTTGGGTTCTTTGCGTGGCATAAGACGCCCTTCGTCTGTGTACAAACGATCAGAGAAGGCTTCAAACCAAATGGTGAGGCCGTATTTCTTAGCCATTTTTTTAATTTCAGGTGCTTCTGGAACGGCCATTACCATCAAGATTAATGTGGCGTCTAACTCGCTTACCGCCTGCATTACCGTTTCTAATACCGTGAAATCCGCCATCATGGTGTTGTACAAAGCACCATGAGGTTTCACGTAATCCACTTGGGTGTTTTGGCTTTCACAAAGGCCTTTTAGCGCGCCAATTTGGTATTGAATGATTGCTTTTAACTCGGCTGGTGCAATGTCCATATTACGTCGGCCAAAGCCGACCAAATCTGGATAAGCCGGATGTGCGCCAATGGTTACATTGTGTTGTTTGGCTAAGGCAACGGTTTTCGCCATGGTTAATGGGTCGGACGCGTGAAAGCCGCAGGCAATGTTGGCTTGATCCACAAAGGGCATAATTTTATCATCTAAGCCCATTGTCCAAGCGCCAAATGCTTCGCCCATATCGCAATTTAATTTCATGTTTGATTCCTCTTGCCTGTTTAATAATGAGGCGGGTTAATTTTGCGACATGGTGGTCGGTAAATACGTCACAATTTCAGGAAAAATGCTGATCAAAAGAATCGCGACGCCAATGAGCAAGAAGAATGGCAATGCGGCTTTTGCGACATAGAGAATGTTTTTCCCTGTCAGGGCCTGAATCACAAATAGATTGAAGCCAACGGGCGGGGTTATTTGCGACATTTCCACCACCAAAACAATGAAGATACCAAACCATAACAGATCGATATTCGCGGCTTGTACCATAGGCAATATCACGGCAACGGTGAGTACTACGACAGAAATACCATCTAAGAAACAGCCCAATATCACAAATAAAACCGTCAGATATAAAATCAGTTCCATCGGTGAAAGCGACATGCCCGCAATCCACACAGCCAAAGCTTTAGGAATGCCTAAGAAGCCCATTGCAAGCGTTAAAAAGTGCGCGCCAACCAAGATGAAACCAATCATGCAGGAGCTTTTTACCGCGCCTAATAAGCTTTCCATGAAGCTATGACGGCTGAGCGAGCCAGTACAAGCGGCAAGGATCAGCGCGCCTGTTACGCCAATGGCGGCGGCTTCGGTCGGTGTGGTAATACCACCGTAGATAGAACCTAAAACAAAGCCAATCAAACCGACTACAGGCAAGAGCTTACGTAAGCCTTTGATACGTGCAGACCAGCTGGTTTCATGCCCCGTTGTTTTAGGTAATTCGTCTTTGTGCAGATGGCCCCAAATCATGGTGAAACCCATAAATAAGGACACTAATAATAAGCCTGGTAACGCGCCAGCGATAAACAAGCGAGCGATAGATACTTCAGCGGCAACGCCATACACAATCAAAATAATCGACGGTGGAATCAGTAATCCCAACGTCCCCGATCCAGCCAGCGTACCTATGGCCATGCGATCGCTGTAACCTTGCTTGCGCAGTTCAGGCAAGGTCATACGTCCAATCGTTGCGGCGGTGGCCGCTGATGAACCAGACACCGCAGCAAAAATGCCGCAGCTAAGAATGTTCACATGCAATAATTTACCTGGAACGTTGCCCAACCAAGGCGACAGACCTTTGAATAAATCTTCTGATAGTCGTGTTCTAAAAAGGACTTCACCCATCCAAATAAACAGAGGCAAAGCCGTCAGCGACCACGCGGTGCTGGCGCCCCAACTAGACGTCGCGAAAAGCAAATCGACTTGATAATTTTCAGAAAGAATTAAGCCCAAACCACCAATGGCGATTAGGGTAAAAGACACCCAAACGCCTAAGGATAAAAGGACGAGCATGGCAACCGCCAAGAAGATTGAAATCCACATCATATCCATTAGATTTCCTCCAAAGACAGCGCGTCTTCTTGTTCACTGTAAGTTGGTTTTTTGCCTCTAAGCACCATAATGAATGCATCCAAGATCGCTAAGTTGAGCGCGATAACACCAATTGCAACGGGCATTTGTGGTATCCACAGAGGAACAGGGACGTAGCCGTAAGAGACTTCGTCGTAAATGTAAGATTCGTACACCATATAAGAACAAGCGTAAGACAAGTAACACAGCAACCCGAGAGACAATATGAGGATAATGCCTTCCTGTATTTTACGAGGCACAGGCGAGAAGCGTTGTATCAGCAGAGTGACACGAATATGCCCACCTTCACGGAAAGTATAAGCCAGCCCTAAAAAGGTAGAGGACGCCAGAGCATAGCCTGCAAAGTCATCTGCAGACGGCACAATGAAACCGAATAAGCGGCCAACGATTTGTGCTAACAATAACAAGGTAATAATGACGATACACAAACCGGACAACAGGCCAGAGCATTGGTAAAGTTTTTCTTTTATTTGGCTCATAGTGTTCACTTTTTTGAAGAGAATTGAGGCAGGTTCATGGAACCCCCTCCCAACCTCCCCCTTGTCAGGGGGAGGAGCTTAGAGCTTTGCCTCCCCCCTTCATATCTCAAAGAGTCGGGGTTTAGCACTTGTCCCTTCCTTTCATATCTTCAAAGGGTCAGGCTTTAGCACTTGTCCCCTCCCCTTATGTCTTGGAAGGGGAGGGCTAGGGAGGGGTTGTTCTCTTTACATTCCGTTCTGGTAACGAGACAAAATAGCGCCAACATCTTTTGGAGATTCAGCTGTCCATTCTTCTGTCATGGTTTTACCAATGGCTTGCAGTTCTTTTAGCAACGCAGGAGAAGGGTCTGATACGGTCATGCCGTTCTCAACCAAGGTCGCTTTATCTTTCTCTGCACGTGCTGCCACTTTTGTCCAACCTGCTGCTTCTGCGTGTTTTGCAGCATCAAGTATGACTTGCTGGGTGGCTTTATCTAAACGGCGGAAAGCACGTTTGTTCACCACAATAATATTTTTCGGGATCCAAGCTTGGATATCCGTGTAGTTGTTAACATAATCCCACGCTTGGCTGTCAACACCGGTAGAAGGTGACGTGATCATTGCTTGGATGATCCCCGTGCTAAACGCTTGAGGAATGTCTGGTACTTGAATCGTTGTTGGTGTCGTACCCATTAAGTCCGCAAGGCGTGACGTAGACGGGCTGTAAGCACGCATTTTTGTGCCTGCTAAGTCAGCTAGTGTATTTACCGGTTCTTCGCTGTAAAGGCTTTGAGCAGGCCAAGCTACGGCGTACAGCAACATCATACCGTCTTTATCCAGTTGTTTTGATACTTCTGGTTTAGCGGCTTCCCATAGTTTTTGCGCGTCTTCAAAAGACGTGGCTAAAAAAGGAATATTGTCATGCTTATAAATAGGATTTTCGTTGCCTAAAATGCCGAGAAACACTTCACCGATTTGTACTTGTCCTGTTTTAACAGAGCGAGGGATTTCAGTGTGTTTAACCAATGAACCACCGGAGTGAACCGTAATATCAAGTTCACCTTTGGTGTTGTCTTTGATTTCTTGAGCAAAAGTATAAGCGATTTGAGTCGGTAGGTTACCGTCTCCGTAAGGCGTAGGCATGTGCCATTTTTCTGCAAAGCTGGCGGTAGACGCAAGTCCACCAATAAGTAACGCGCTGGTTAATTTCAACATAGTTCTCGTTCCTTTTTTACATGTCGTTGTTGTTATGTATTACACAGTATTAAGCCCTGTGTGGAGGCTGAGTTCTTTTTTAATTTCCTAAAGAACCGCGAGATCGGTGTCCAAAATATCAGTCACTAGCATTTTACCCGGAGCATGAGTAATGCAAATAGGGGGTTTAGCGTTGCGAATGGCCACTTGCGGCGTCACGCCACAGGCCCAAAAAACAGGGACTTCGCCTTCTTTTACCGTAACGGCGTCACCGTATTCAGGTTTGCTTAAGTCCGTAATGCCAATGTCTTGTGGTGTACCAAAGTGTAGCGGTGCACCGTGTGCTTTTGGAAAGCGTGTGGTGATTTGAATCGCTCGGATCGCATTTTTTGGTGTATATGGACGCATCGTTACAACGGTGTTACCGAAAAAACGTCCTGCTGGTACGGTGGCAATCGAGGTTTCAAACATAGAAACGTTCACATCTTCTTCTATGTTTCTAGGAGTAAGGCCCGCTTGAGACAAGGCATGTTCAAAAGAAAAAGAACAGCCTAATACAAAAGCCACCATGTCATCTTGCCATAAATCCTCGATGTCTGAGCGGCTTTCAACTTTCACACCATTGCGATACACATAGTATTCTGGGATGTCGTGGCGCATGTCGATGTCATCGCCAAGTTCTGGCATGGCAAAGCTGCCAACTTCAGACACGCCAATCAAAGGACAAGAAACAGGATTCTTCTGGCAATAAAGCAAAAATTCGCTTGCCCAATCCGCAGGCAAAATAACCACATTACCTTGCATTGCGCCTTGCGCTAAGCCGCTAGTCACGCCGGTATGTGTTTTATTGCGGATCGCGTGGCGCAAATCAGAGGTTTGTTGCAGTAAAGGTGACGGTGCTTGCTTCATTAACGTTTTCCTTATTCTTGCCACAATTGGTTCATTAAGAGTAGATCTAGCTTACCTTAAAAGTCTAATCGTGTTTTTTTGGGCTATTTGATCAATTTTTTTTATCAAGAGATCGTTGTCGATTATTCTCTCTTTGACGGAGTGGTCCAATAAAGGTAATTTTCCAGAAAAACGTGAGGGGTTATTTCGTGTGAAGACACCTTCAAAGCATGGTTAACAGTGGGCTAATGTATGACGCAATCAAAACAACTGAATTTTGCTTGGCAAGGCCGAGAGTTGATTACTCAGTGGAAACAAGCACAGGAAATATTGGATGCAAAAGGGCGAAACGTTTTTACAGAGCTTTTTGATTATGTGGCACCACAAGAAGGTCCCTTAAACGGAGCAATTATTTCGATTAAAGACCTGTTTCAAGTGGAAGGCTATAAAACTCAAGCGGGATCCGTTTTTATCAACAAACAGCCCGCTCTACAGGATGCGGCGGCGGTTGCCTTGTTAAGAAAAGCGGGTGCGAGTTTCTTGGGTCACACCAATATGACGGAACTGGCGTATTCTGGATTGGGATTAAATCCGCATTATGGCACGCCGGATAATCCAATAAATCCGGGTCGTATTACCGGAGGATCAACCAGTGGTGGTGCCGCGTCTGTCGCCTTGGGCGCAGCCGATGCCGCATTGGGTACGGATACGGGTGGTTCGTTGCGTATTCCGGCGGCATTTTGTGGTTTAACGGGGTTTAAACCGTCTCAGCAAACGGTATCAAGAGAAGGCAGTTTGCCTTTATCAGATGCGCTTGATTCAGTTGGTCCTATTGCCAAAACGGTTGAAGAATGCGAACGGCTTTGGCATATATTGTCTGGGGCTTCTGGCACGAAAAATGGAGCCGATCTTTCTCAACTGACATTCGTCGTGCCAAGTAACTTTGGTATGAATGATTTGGATGCTCTGGTTGAGCAAGGCTTTAACGAGAAATTAGCGCGTCTTGAGGCCGCGGGTATTGTGGTTGAACGACGCTTTATTGCAGCACTAGAAAGCTACAAAACCTTGCCTGTATGGCAGTTCTCGGCGTTTGAATGTCAGGCTTTTTATAGCAAGGCTTATGATTTGGCGACGGCGAACATTGACCCGCGAGTCGCTTCTCGCATAGTGCGTGCTAACACCATTAAATCTGAAGATTTTCAGCAGACTCAAGCTGCTCGACATGCATTTATTCAGCAGATGGCAGAGGATGAGCCGAATACGGTTTTCTTGCTGCCGACCGTTGCCGTTGTCGCGCCTAAGTTGTCTGATTTAGAACAAGACTCTGAATACGATCGTTTGAATGTATTGTGCTTGCGTAATACGTCGTTAGCGAATGTCTTAAATGGCTGTAGCCTTTCTTTGCCATTTTGCTTTCAACAAGAGCCAATGGGGCTGATGTTGACTGCGGGCAATGGTATGGATCAGGCACTATTGGATTTGGCAAAACAATGGCAGCCTATCGTAAATGGTTAGTTTTGTGTTTTTTATGAATTTCTCAAAGCTTGGCGTATAGAGCGCCAAGCTTTTTTCTTGTCAGAATTTTTAGGCTTGAGGCTTTAATCAGTGCTCTGTTTTTTGTTGTATTCCTGAGCAGCGATGACGGCGATATTGGTCGCCACTTCCGCAATGGGATTAAACGGCTCATCCGAATAGGACGCGGTGAATGTGAGGTCGCTTGGCGTCCAAACGGCTTTTATCTTTCGTAAAGTTCCCGCTTCTAGTTCTTTTGTAATCATGATGTTTGGTAGTGTTGAAATACCGACGGAATCAATTGCTAAACTGCGGCAGGCGGCTAAAGAAGTCGAGGCAAAAAAGTGTGCTGGTGGTCCGTCGAGTTCACGGAATTTTTGATTGATTTCTATATAGGGTTTGGTGGCGCGGGCGTAAGTAATAATTGGCCATTTAGCTAATTCTTCCAAATATAAGAGCCGATCTGGTAAGTCTAATGTTGGGCTGGCGACCCAAGAGAGCGAAAAAGTACAGAGTTCACGATTGATGATATTTGGCTCTGAAATTGGCCCCATTAATAAACCTAAATCCAAGGTTCGGTCTTTGATACTTGTCGTTAGGTTCGCGGTGACATCCACCGTCATTTCGACATCTAGGTTGGGCATGTCCTTGTGCAGCCGCGACAGGAAATCGGGCAACCAAGTGTTGACGATGGTTTCCGATACGCCCAAACGCAGTACGCCAGAGTATGCATTTGAAATGCCTGCGCGTTTTCGTAATTGTTCTGTTTGATAAAGAATTTTTTCAATATAGGGCAACAGTTCTTTGCCTTTTGACGTCAGCATAATTGGGCTTGAGCCGCCTTCGCGCTCAAAGAGTTTGACGCCTAACTCAGCTTCTAGCCCCGCAATTCGAGCCGAAATCGCGGGTTGTGTGGTGTGAAGTCGTTCTGCGGCTTTGCGGAAATTACCTAATGAGGCAACCCAGACAAAGGTTTCTAGACGTTTGTAATTCACATTTTTACTCCGTTGAGTAATAAGAGACAGTAAATAAGTAGATATTGAGCAAAAGAGTATAAGGCCTATGATGTTTCGGCAATCTTTTCGTTAAGTGGTGCGAGAGTCATAGGTGTGGCACAAAGCTTGCGTTATGCTGTGAACAAATTCATAGGATCATTCATAAAATGAACAAACTGATTTCTTTATTGTTAAAAGGCTTGGTCGCGGTTTTGCCGATAGGCTTGACGGTGTATTTGATTTATTGGTTATTGGCCACAGGAGAAGCACTCGCTCAGCCGATCTTGTTGTTCCTGATTCCTGATGTTTTGTATTTTCCTGGATTGGGGCTCCTTGCCACATTGGGCACCTTGATGTTGATTGGTTTCTTGGTCAATCTTTATGGTGTGCGTTATTTGGTGAAGCTCAGTCATAACATTTTTGAACGCATTCCTTTGGTGAAGTCCATTTATGGTGCGATCAAAGACATGATGATGGTGTTCAACCTCGCCGAAAAGAAAGAAATGAAAAACGTGGTGTCGCTGGAATGGAACGGCGCTCAAGTGATTGGGTTTGTGACCGGCGAACAAACTGGAAAACAGCTGTTTGGTGAGCAAGACTTAGTGGGTGTGTATGTGCCGTTAAGTTATCAAATTGGCGGAATTACTCTGTATATTTCACGAGATCGCTTAACTGAATTGGATGTCGGCGTTGAAGAGGCCATGCGACTTGCGTTGACGGCTGGCGTGCAGAGTAAACCTAAAACATAAGCTAACGATTACTATTTTGCTGTGAGCCATTGGTGCTAGCAGCAAAATTCTTTATCATGCGCTTCTTTTTTAGTAACTCTTTAAAGTGATGTTGGCAAGTATGCAAGAAGTGGTGCAAATGCAAAAAACAGTCATTGTTGTCGGCGCGGGCCCTGCGGGCTTGATGGCGGCTGAAGGTATTTGTGCCGCCGGTCATCAGGTTCATGTCTACGACGCTAAACCCAGCGCGTGCCGTAAGTTTTTATTGGCTGGTGTGGGTGGCATGAACATTACCCATTCCGAAGCGTATCCTGAGTTCATTCAACGTTATTACGACAAAGCCAATTGGTTAGACACGGCAATCGGTCAGTTTGACGCCGATGCCTTGTGTGATTGGATTCATAACTTGGGCATTGAAACCTTTGTGGGAACGTCCGGTCGAGTATTTCCTAAAGACATGAAAGCCGCGCCATTACTACGTCATTGGTTGACGCGTTTGCGTGAGTCGGGTGTGGTATTCCATATGCGCCACAAAATGATCGCATTGGACAATAACCGAGTGACGTTTGACCACAATGGCGACGATGTTGTCGTTCAGGCGGATGCGATTGTGTTGGCGATGGGCGGGGCTAGCTGGCCTAAGCTTGGCTCTGACGGTGCTTGGCTGTCTACTTTACAAGATAGTGGTGTTTCGGTTGCACCACTACAAAGTGCTAATTGTGGCTTTTACAGCGAGTGGAGCGAGCATCTGCAAACGAAGTTCGCTGGCAGTCCATTGAAAGACGTCGCGTTTTCTTTCACCTTAAACGATGGTCACGTGGTGACGAAAAAAGGCGAATGCATTGTCACCAAAGACGGCATGGAAGGCAGTCTGGTTTATGCTTTTTCTAAGTACTTACGAGATGGTATTAATGATTCAGGTCAATCGTCTTTGTTGATGGATTTTTTGCCTCTACAAAACGAAGAACAAGTGATTAAAAAACTGCGTAATACCAAGGCGAAGGAATCATTTGGTAAATATTTAAAACGTACGTTGGGTATCAGTGGTGTGAAAGCGGCTTTACTGCATGAGTTTTTCTCGAAAGAAGCGTTTCATACGCCGGAATCGTTAGCGCGTTGTTTAAAAGCGGTGCCAGTGAGTTTTTATAAAACGAAGTCGATCGATGAAGCGATTTCCAGCGCCGGTGGTGTGTGCGAAAGCAGTGTGGATTCCGTCTTGATGTTGAACGCTGTTCCGGGCGTTTTTTGTGCCGGTGAAATGTTAGATTGGGAAGCGCCAACCGGTGGGTATTTGCTAACGGCGTGTTTTGCCACAGGGCGTTTAGCGGCCAAAGGCGTGTGCGATTTTTTAGCGGATCGCGGCGTGACATAAGGTTTGGTTTACGGACAGTACGCATAAAAAATGCCCAATGGAAACATTGGGCATTTTTGTTTTGATGGGGCTTTTTTCGGCTAGTCGTGTTCTTGCGAGCGTTTAGTTAGACGCTTGCTGGCCTGGCATACCGAAACTGTATTGCACACCAATCGATGTAACGTTATCCAAATGGTTGTCTTCTATGTCTTTTACTATGCGGAAGTCGGCACGAAGATCGACATCGCTATTAATGGCGTATTTTACGCCACCACCTGCATTGACCAATAAGTTGTTTGAGTCGCCATCAACATCGGTTATACCAACACCAGCGGCCAAGTAAGGGGTTAAGCTCACTGTGGTGAACTCAGGTAGGCTGTATAAGCCATCAACTCGGTACTGGTCTAAATCGTTGTTGCGACCGCGCTTACTGGCATCTGAATGAAGGTAAACCGCCTCTAAGGCCAGTGGGCTGTTTGTTTGGTAGCCGACTCCAATGGAGTAAGATGTATCATTGCCAGCTTGTCTATCACCATCTGTGTTGTAGTAGCCGATGCTCGGCGTCACTGTGATGCCTTCTTTTGGCGTTGCGGCATAGGTCATGGTCGCGATGGATGAAGCAATCAGGACACCGCTAAAAAGAGTACGTGTTTTAAAAGAGGTAGACATGTGAATTTCTCCTAATGAACATAGTGTTATGTTGTTCGCTACTCAGATTACGCTTCAATTTTTTTATTGAAAAGCCCCTCTAAAAAGTGCAAAAAATAGGACGTGAACCACCGCTACTCAATCATGACGTAAGCTTTACCAATGGGGATGTGTTGGGGCGATTAGACGATGAAAAAGTGCGTAAAAGAGTGTAGAAAATACGTTTCTTATTACAGTAAATTTTCACTTCAGAATGACGAAAATTGATTGTGGTAGAAGTAAGCACTGCACGTTCATAAAGTAGCAATTTTGCAAAAAAACGCCCGATGTTTCCATCGGACGTTTTGTGTTTTTAGAACAGTTTGTGGTTGTTTTTATTTCGATGAAATAATGGCCACAACACGACGGTTGGCTTTGCGGTGTTCTGCGGTGTCATTGTCAAACAAAGGCGTATCTTCACCGTAACCAATGGCACTGACGCGATCTTCGGATACTTCAAAGGTTCTAATCAACACATCGGCAATGGCTTTAGCGCGTTTTTCAGAAACGGTTTGATTGTAGCTTGCGGCACCGCTGTCGTCGGTATGACCTTCGATTAATACGGTGCTTTGTGGGTGTTCTTTAAGGTACATGGCAAGCTTTTCTATTTCAGGGTAGTACTTTTGTTCCACATCGGTTTTGTTGTTACCGAATAGAACGTTTAATTTAACAGGAGGTAATGCGGCGACTTCGGGCGCTTGCTCCGTTAATTCTGGTTCTTCGTTTTGAGCCACAACTGGCGCTACCATTACGGGTTCGTCTTGCATGACGTCTTCGGCAGGTACCGCTTTTGTGTTGGCAACGTCAGGTTCAATGGCTTGCTGTGGTTCAGTCGCTGAAACCGGCTCTGGTTCTGGCTCAATTTGTGTGTACGTTGTGGCTTCAACCGGCGTGTAACCACTGTCGTCAGAAGTCGATTTTGCGGAGGGTCGACCAAAGGTCATTTGAACGCCAAGCGAGGTGATGTTGTCGACTTGATGGTCTTCTACGTCATCCACCAAACGGAAATCAGCACGAAGGGAAACCGTATCATTTACGGCGTATTTCAAGCCGCCACCAGCGTTTAATTGTACGTTGTTGTGGCTCGACGAATTGCCAAAATCAGTAGTCCCCACCCCAGCCGCTAGGTAAGGCGTGAGATTGGCCGAACGGATTGTTGGCAAGTGGTACAAACCGTCTAGTCGATATTGATCTACATCGACGTTACTGCCGCTGCTCGATTGTTCCGTGTCGGCGTTTAGGTAAACAAACTCCACTGCCCAAGGGTTATTAAATTGATAACCAAGACCCAATGAATAGGCTTTGTCATCCTTGATGACTCGGTCGTCATCCATGTTGTAGTAGCTAATACTTGGCGTTACGGTGAAACCTTCTTCTTGTTGCGCTAACGCCAAGGTTGAAACAGATGACGCGGCAATAATGCTGCTTAAAATAGTGCGCTTTGCTATGTTGAAAGACATGTTTTATCTCCTGATAAATATCTGTGTTGTGTCGTTCTTTTTCACAGCATAGCCTGTTTTATGATGCTTAAAAATGTCGTGAAAATACGCTGAAACCCTTATGTCATCTGGGATTTCATATTCATGACGTAGAGTTTACTTAACAAGCGCTTTCAACACAGAGTGGGCAACGTAGAGGCGAAAAAAAGCGTAGCAAAGGAGATATTAATTACACGAGTTTTGCATTCCAGTGAGCCAAAACAGAGGTGAAAATTGGCTTTCTACCTCTGAATGGCATGATAAAGGCGACGGTGTTGTTTTTAATCGTGCATTAATGACTTATGAGCTCCGACACCGGCCATAACGCCAGACGCCGACGCGAGCGTGGCGTTTTGCATCGGATTAGACACATCGCCAGCGGCGAAAAGACCTTTCACACTGGTTTGTTGAAAATCATCTGTCTTAATGACAAGACCCAGCGGACCTTCTTCGAATTCACATCCTAGCTGTTCTGCAAAGGGACTCGACATGTGTGTTTTGGGAGCGACAAACAATGCCGCTATATAAATGGTTCGGCCATCGGCAAGATATACGCTGGAAATCTTTGGCGGCCTTCCGAGTACTTCTAATACTTGCGTGCTTTCAATGGTCACGCCGCGTTTCATTAGAAACGCACGTTGTTCGTCATCTGGTTCGTATAGACCTTGAGTAAAATAAGTGGTCGGCCCCCAATCAGGAATCATTCCCGCCTGATGAGCGGATAGCACACTGCTTGCGATGACACCAAGTGGTTGATTACGCACCTCATAACCATGGCAATAAGGGCAATGAATGACGGTCGCACCCCAGCGCTCTTTTAACCCCGGAATATTGGGCAGTTCGTCTCTTAGACCAGTGGCTAAAATGAGTTTTTTACTGTGCAGCGTACTACCGTCTTCCAGAGTGACGTTGAACCCTGCTGCACTTTTTTCCACCGCGCTCGCTTTTCCTTCAACAATGCTGGCTGTCGGATATTTTAGTAATTGGCGGTATGTTTCCTGTTGAATCGCCAGCGGCGATGCGCCATCTAATCCAAAAAATCCGTGTGACTGGTCGGCAAAGCGATTTCTGGGTTCGCCCGCGTCAATAACCGTCACCTTTCTTTGTCCTCTTACTAGCTGCATAGCAGCGGATAAGCCAGCAAAACTCCCGCCTATTATGATGACATCTTGTTGCATTAGTTTGTTCCTCATTTGTAAGTTTGAATAATTACATCAAGAAACATCATAAGTTACATGAAATAATAAAGTCAACTCACGATACTTTAAATGTTTCATGAAAACTGAGTTAGAATAACGGCATTATCAATGCTAATGAGATTTTTGATGAGAAAAGACAGTCGTTTATCGCGTATGTTGCACGTATTGATTCACATGGATCAGCTTGATGCTCCGGCAACGTCCGACAAAATTGCCAGTATGCTTAATACCAATCCTGTGGTCGTACGCCGCACCATGGCCGGTTTGAGAGATAAAGGTTACGTTACTTCGGTTAAAGGCCACGGCGGTGGTTGGTCGCTGGAGATCCCTCTATCCAAGATTACCTTGTTCGACATTCATGATGCGCTGGGGGACAGTTCAGTTTTCACCATAGGACTGTCTGATGAACACACGTCTTGCCCCATTGAAATTGCGGTAAACAAAGCCATTAGCGATGCGCTGATTGAAGCAGAAGCATTGTTACTAGCGCGCTTTAAAGACGTTACCTTGGATGTGCTAGCACTCGGTTTCACTGATTATCCGCCTAATATGAAGGCTTTTTCAGGAGAATAATAGTTTGTCTCGCTCCCAACGCTTACTTACTCTGATTGAGTTACTACGCAGCCATCGTTATCCGGTGGCAGGTAAGCATCTTGCTGAGACATTAGAAATTAGCCTAAGAACCTTGTACCGCGATATTGCTACCTTGCAAGAACAAGGTGCTAATATTGAAGGCGAAGCGGGAATGGGTTATGTCCTAAAGCCAGGTTTTTTATTGCCGCCTTTGATGTTCAATGATGAGGAAATAGAGGCCTTGGTATTAGGCGCTCGTTGGGTGGCGCAACGGACTGACAGCCAGTTAAGTGATGGTGCAAAAAACGCACTGAATAAAATCGCCACCGTGTTACCGCCAGAACTCAAGAACACACTAGATGACACTTCTTTGCTGATTGGTCCTAGTAAAGATACGGTGATCGACTCGGTTAATATGCCTGAGGTTCGCTTAGCGATCCGAGATGAAAAAATTCTTTCTATTACCTATTACGACTTAAAAGACAATAAAACCACGCGTCGTATTTGGCCTTTTGCATTGGGTTATTTTGATGAAGTCCGTGTGTTGGTAGCGTGGTGTGAATTACGACAAGAAATTCGGAATTTTCGTACCGATCGACTTCTGACTTGTGAACTAGAAAAGACGCGTTATCCGACACCTCGCCATGCTTTGTTAAAGCGTTGGCGAGCGACACTTCATGACATTAGCACTACAAAAGCCAACTGATTACTGCTGACAGAAACTGACATACCTGCTGTTTATTCTATCGTCATCGAGGCAAAACTCGGTGACAGCAACGACGCTTTTTTATAAGCAAAACATTGAATAGGAAAACAGCATGGATCTTTCAAACTTTATTATTTTGTATGTCGACAATGTTCAACGTAGCGTGGACTTTTATCGTCCATTATTCGATCGAGAGCCAGTGGAATCAATGGACGGTTTTGCCATGTTTGTCTCCGAAACCGGCAACAAATTTGCGCTGTGGGCGAAAAATGACGTGATCCCTAAAGTAGGCGATGTGAAAGCAGGTGCAATGGAGGTGGCGTTAACCGTGGATGGTATTAGTACGTTACAAGTTCATTACGCCAAATGGCGTGAATTAGGTGTGAAGATTATTCAAGAAACCACAGAGCTAGACTTTGGAACTACCTTTACAGTACTTGATCCAGACGGCCATCGATTGCGTGTTTTTTGTAATGAAAAAAGTTAACAACTGACCCTCTGAAGAACTTATTAGGTGACTAATGAGTTCTTTTTGATCGAACTTAAAAGAAATATAAGTAATGGGTTGGTGAATATTGTTTCGTATTTAGAAATAGTGGGTTAACTAGATGTGCATTGATCAAGCCCAGTGGCAAGCCTAGACTGAGTAACATCAAATTGTGCCAAAGAAGCGATGAGTTTGGTGGCCAATTATGCTATTTCAGAGGTTTACCATTATGTTACCGACTTATTTTATTTCCCACGGCGGCGGCCCTTGGCCTTACATTCCAGACATGCGTGCGATGTTTGCTCATCTTGAAACTGCGCTCGCAGATATGCCAAATCAGCTTAAAGAAAAACCCAAAGCCGTTCTGATGATTTCTGGTCATTGGGAACGTAAAACCTTTGGCGTTCAATCCAATCCAACGCCGGGTATGGAATACGATTACTCCGGTTTTCCGGCACATACTTATGACGTTAAATACGCCGCACCAGGTTCCCCAGAAGTGGCTTCAAGAGTGGCTGCGTTGATAAAAAACGCTGGCTTTGCAGTGGAACTTGATGACAAAAAAGGCTTTGACCATGGTGCGTTCACGCCGATGGAAGTCATGTACCCAAAAGCGGATGTCCCTTTGGTACAATTGTCGCTCAAATCTAATCTTGATCCAGAGGAGCATTTGGCACTTGGTCGTGCACTGAAACTATTGCGTGAAGAAGGTGTATTGATCGTCGGTAGCGGCTTGAGTTATCACAATCTACGCATGATGGGGCCGCAAGCCAAAGTCCCGTCAACAGCGTTTGATACCTGGTTACAAAATGCCTTGATGCACACAACGCCAGAGCAAAGAACACAGTCATTAGTCGATTGGGAGCAGGCGCCTTACGCGCGAATTTGTCATCCAAGAGAAGATCACTTAATACCACTCATGGTCGCTGTTGGTGCCGCAGAAAACGCACAAGCCACGTGTGTTTATCATGAAAAAGGCGTTTTCGGCGGAACGACCGCATCGAGCTTTCGGTTTGATTAAGCGCTCTTAGGATTTTTTGTCGTATATTTTTTGGTGGCTCTGGATCGAAAACCGGATCTAGCGCCCACTTGTTTGATACGACCTTTCATTTCCAGCATCGCGATTTTTATCTTTTTGTTCGTGACGGCCAGCTTCTTTAATTGCTCTATCTCTTTTAATGCCTCAGCGAACTGCTTTTTAGTTAGCAATATTTCAACCACTTTCTGCATATCAGCAACGACTTCTGTGTGATCCGTCGCAAAGTTAGACACGCTGATTTCAAACGCGTTTCTCGCATGTACTAGGTCATCATCGGGTTGCGTAAATGTTGTCATGAGAACCTTAGGAAGAGTGAAGTGAGTATGCGCTGTATTTTATTGGGAAATCACCGCGACTGCATTCTTATTCATTGTCTGAATAAAAATGTCGACGCAGGATCATTTGTCGGTAGTTATCATTGGCGCCTAAAATCGAGTCGTAATACTTGTCGAGGAAGGTTGGAAATATTCGCTGAAAAAGTGTGAAGGCAGCGTGGATCAAACACAATGATATCACCAGCCACGCCAGTTAATGGGACGACTTTTTGTTCGAAACTATTATGCGTACTGCCTTCCTCTATGAATCGTTGGATGCGTTTATCAGGGGGGCCTTCGTTAACCAGCGCTTGGAACCAAGGGTCTTCTTGAATTAGCGGTTCTAAAACCTGATCCATAGGCAATAGAGTTACGTCTTTAGGGTTTTCAAAAAGTCCGCTATTCACCGATTCAAAGGCGTTTATTAACGCTTCGTTATTGGATGTGCCGAGTACTTTGGCGAGAGACGCTATACGGCGGTGCGATCCTGAAACGACGGTTGTGGCTCCCATGTCCGCGCTCACATTATCGAGAAATACAAAGACAAATAAACTCCAAGGTTCGGCGTCTCCCACCACAGTGGGTTCATCATTATGCCAAGATTGATGGGGCACATTCCAAACCGTCTCGGATCCTGGAAAACTCAATAAAGAATACCAAAGATCCAGAGGGCGCCATGCGTGAGCGCCAAATACATGATCGATAGCAGGCTGGATCGCATGTTCTATTTCGTCCAATTTACCCGATGCTTTGAGATCTCGCATAATCGAGCCCATACCGTTCAATCGTTTTGCGCGAGCGTTTCCGACAGGGTTGTTAGTATCGGAAAACCAGGTGCTAGGTTCATCGACATTAATGCCAAATTTGCGGTTAATTTCATGCCAAAAATGGGTTCGTACATCGACAACCTTTTCAATATCGATGACATTGGAGAGTTTAAGTACCCCTTTGTTTTGGAAGTCTTCAAGTTTAGATAATTCAGTCGTTGTCATCGAATTGGTTTCCCGTTCAGCGTTAGCGTCTCAGTGCATTTTTTGCCTATGGCGAATAATACCATTGAGCTCACTTGAAAGAAGCACCTGTGCACTATGGCAAAAGCTAATTTTATTCTGAAACGGATGACATGAATTTGACCTACTTTGTAGATCAGCAATGTCGAATACCATTCGGGCATTCGGGCATTCGGGCAATGGGTAAATTTAAAGCGTCAGTCGAGCAAACTGAGGTATTTAATAAGTGACGCTTTGACATATTGAAAATACGAAAGCCCTATTAGGGGCTTTCGTTTTTTATGTTGGAGAGACTAAATGTTGCGAGAACCTAAACGGCTTCGCCTATTTCACCTGCGGCGTAGACGTCGGTTTCGGCGATGGCATCGTCAAGCCATTCTTGCATCGCTGGGTGCATGAGCATGGTAGTTTGGTAGTCACTTGCCGCTGCCGACAACGCGATGCCATACGTTTTAAAACGAAACATAACAGGCGCGAAAAAGGCATCGGCTAAGCTGAATTTGCCGAACAAATAGTCGCCGTTTTGTGCGTTTTCGGCGCGTAATTTTGACCAAAGCGCATCCAGCGTGGCGACTTCTTTTTTGGCTTGATCGCTCAGTTCGACATGACGTCGTGCTCGGCAGTTCATTGGCATCTCAGTGCGAATACCAAACAGTCCAGAATGCATGTCCGCAACAACAGAGCGTGCCACGGCTCGTTTGCTCTTGTCTACTGGCCAGCCCTTTCCGTCTAAATAGGTTTCATTAATGTATTCGCAAATGGCAAGAGAATCCCACACGCTCAAATCGCCATCTACCAAAACCGGCACTTTACCCACAGGAGAGTGTTTAGCAAGTTCTGTATAGAATTCGTCGCTAAACAAACTGAGCTTTATTTCTTCAAATGGAACATCGAAGGCTTTTAATGCCAACCAGCCTCGTAAAGACCAAGAGGAATAATTTTTGTTGCCGATAATGAGTTTCATGTGTTGCGCTCCTTTTTGTGGAACTCATTATTACTGCTTGTTTTTGTGAAGACTAACGAATAGTTTTGATGCCTCCCATTCTAAATAGTGATAAATGGTTTCGTCATGGATATTGATGCACTTCGTAGTTTCATTGCGTTTGTCGACACGGGTAGTTTTACGCGTGCAGCCAAGCAAACTTTTCGCACACAAAGCGCCATCAGCATGCAAATGAAACGGCTCGAAGAAGACACGGGTCACAGCTTGTTTGTGAAGGAAGGGCGAAATCTCGCGCTGACGGAACAAGGTCAGCAATTGGTGAGTTATGCCAGACGACTGGTGTCATTACACGATGAAGCGCTTGGGCATTTTTCGGCGCATTTACAGCATCCACCTTTAACCATTGGCTGCCCAGACGACTACGCCGAATCGATTTTACCATCCATGGTGGATTTCATTCGACGGGAGCTTCCTCAACAAAGCCTGCGCATTGTTTGTGATTGCAGCACACAATTGCGTTTGATGTTGGATCAAGGAAAGATAGATATCGCCATTTTGACTCGTTCACCAGATGCTGAAGAAGGGTATTTGCTTAAGCACGATATAGGCGTTTGGGTAAAAGGCGACGATGCAACCTACGCAGAAATAGAAAACCAAACGCCGCTCTCTTTGCTCTTGTACGAACCGGATTGCAAGTTCCACAGCACGGCCATTGATGGTTTGGAAAAACAAGGTCGAGAATATCGGTTGGTGTGCAGCAGTTCCAGCGCGACGGCAATAAAAAGTTTATTACGACGTGGTCAAGGTATCAGTGCGATGGCGGTTTCCAGTGTTTCCTATGGATTGGACATTATTGAAAATTCGAACCTGCCGGCCTTACCATCTGTCGATATTGTACTCGCGGTGGCACCTGTTCCTCATCCTGTATTTGGATCGCATTTGGCGGCCAAATTGAGCCAACGTTTTTTTCAGGAAAAACATTAGGTGCTGGTTGGCTAGCGTCACTCGGCTTTTTTTGTTGCTACTTGTTGTGTTTAGCTTAACAGGTGATCTTCCCGCTTTTGCCTTATATATTGATGGAGACTTTTTAATTCATACTTGAATGGCTAATCAAACTTGAGTGTTTGATAAAGCGCTTCCCAGATACTAGTGGAAGCGCGACTGCGATAGTTGCGCCCTAAACAGACTAGATTGATTGGGTCTGTACTAGGGTGTTTCCAGTCGGTCAGTATAGGAATAAGTGCTTTTTGCTCAATGTCTTTGCGGATGAGCAATGGGTCAATCATGACGATTCCTAGCCCTAAGCGAGCCATTTCAACAAGCGCTCTGCTATCATCTGTTGTAATGTTACTCTGTATTTGAATGCTTTCTATTCGGCCATCACCATTATCGAAAGGCCAATTTTTTAACTCTATGTTGCTGTTTTTAAAGACTAAACATTGATGGTCGCTTAATTCATTTGGGTGTGTCGGAGTGCCGTATATTTCAAGGTACTCTGGACTTGCGTACCAGCCCCAGCGTTTCTCGCCTATTTTTCTTGCTACTAGGGATGAATTTGGCAAGTGCCCAATTCGGATGGCAATGTCTACTTGTTCTTCAATCAGGTCTATATATTTGTCGCTTAAACTCAGTTCTAGTGAAATATTAGGATATTGCTCTCGTAGTTGGCTAAATAAAGGTAACAAATAATGTTGACCAATGAGCGAAGAGCAGCTGATTTTTACCTTTCCCGATGGTGTGAAATCTAGATCTTCCATGACTCGTTGTGAGTCTTCTATTAGAGCTTTAAGTGGCTGACTGGCATCTAATAAGGATACCCCCGCTTCTGTTAGGCTTAATTTACGTGAGCTTCGTTGAATGAGTCTTTGCCCTAAGTGAGCTTCGAGTTGCTGGATTTTTTTACTCACCGACGAACGTGGTAGATTGCATTGTATAGCGGCGGCTTGAAAGCTTCCTAAGCGGATCACTTCCTGAAACAAATACAGATGAGAAAGGTGGTTCAGTAAGGCTTTCATAGGTGTATTTTCTTATAGTAAATAGGCAAGCGAAAGAAACAGAATAAGGGATGTATCTGAATATTGAAAGTTCCAATAGGGAAACTTAATGTTTCTTTATTGGTATCTAATTAGAAACTGTAAAAAGCCATAACATGTGTGTTTGTTCTCTCACATAGTTAGGGTAAATAAATAACATGAACCAAAAAACATTTCTTATTACAGGTGCGACATCGGGTATCGGTTTTACATTAGCTAAGCATTGTATCGATTTGGGGCATAACGTGATTATTACTGGTCGAGACCAATCTAAGTTGGATCGAGTGTCAGTGGCGCTTGGTGTGACTGGGTATCTTGTAGACAACGCGGATATGGGACAAATTCGCTGGTTAGGTGAAACCTTAAAAAGCGAAGGCAAAGTAATTGATGGTGTTGTATTAAATGCTGGTATTTTTTACCCCGATGTCTTTTCTGAAACGACGCCAGACGCATTTGATACAACCATGACAATTAATACTAAAGGACCTTTTTTCACCTTACAGGCGCTTCTACCTAGTCTCGCGAAACCGGCTAGTGTGGTGTTTATTTCCAGTATTGCGGTGACAAAAAGCTTTGAAGGTTGTGCCACGTACGCTGCCAGTAAAGCGGCATTTGAGGCAATAGTTCGTGTGGCGAATATGGAATTGGCGAACACAGAAGTGCGAATTAATATCGTACGTCCAGGTGTGACGGCGACAGAAATTCAATCTAAAGCCGGCATGACGAAAGAGCAGGAAGACTCTTTGTTTGAAAGCCTTCGGGCAACGCCATTAGGTCGCGGGTTAAACTCGGCTGACCATGTCGGTGCTATTATGTACCTATTGGGTGATGATTCTATCGCTCTGCGAAATGCAGTGATAGAAGTGGAAGGTGGTTACCTTCTTTAAACAAACAAATAAAAAACGAAAGTCGTTTCTGGCTTTCGTTTTTTTTTCTTATTAAGTTACGACGCTTTTAAATATAGATTTTCAGCGACATCATTAAGTTGATGGTCTCGTGGATGGAAGCTGCCTGATGTGGTCTTTAATTGGGACGTGTTTTACAAAAAATGCGCTAATCACAGTGTAGTGATGTGCTTAACGTAAACTTTAAAGAATTTAATTTTGGTTGCTGAGATAAAGTTCGGATTGGCTAAAGCACTCGTAAGTGTTTCATTAGAAAAGACTTAGTGCGAAGTATTTGACCCAAATTAATAAAGGTTTTAATTTTTCACAGAAATTTTCTGATTTATGACAGTGTAACCTTTAAAAGTTAGCTATGTTTAGTAGTCAAAACGCAGTTTAAGGAGAGAGCTAGCATGAAAAAACAGGACGAAGGCATGACACATTTGGTCAATTTACTCGAAGATTTAGAGAAAATCTCACTTCAAGATATATCTCAAATTCCACTTTCTCAGCAGCACATACTGGCTGAAAAAATCGAAAGTTTGCAGGACGAATTGAAAGTACTGGTAAATAAAGAAAAATCCTCAACTCATTAAGCTAGACTTTCCATATTTTGCTTAAAAAAAGACCGGCCTAAGCCGGTCAAACGTTCAGAGAGTGTAAGGTGATATTATTCCCAAGAGCGAATTAAATCGTCATAGGAAACAGTAACGCCTTGTGGTTTTTCATTCGCCAATTTCGGTTTTGGCGAACCTGGTTGAGCCAACCAGTAAGCTTCGTCACGTGGCGTATTCATTTTTGGTCCACATAGAGGCTGTACGTTAGCACGCTCTAAACGTTCCATTACTTTGTCTTGTGCCGCTGCTAGACCGTTCAAGGCTTCTTGAGGTGTCGCTTCGCCACTGGCTGCTTGAGAAATGTACTGCCACCAAAGCTGAGCTAGCTTAGGATAATCAGGTACGTTAATTCCAGTTGGAGACCACTGTTTACGAGCTGGTCCTTTGTAGAACTCTACTAAGCCACCCAATTTAGGTGCTGCAGCCGCCATTTCAGGTGAGTTGATATCCGACTCACGAATAGGCGTTAGACCTACTAAGGTTTTCTTCAAAGAGACTGTTTTAGATGTTGTGAACTGAGCGTACATCCATGCCGCTAGACGACGATCGTCTGGCGTTGAGTTCATGAAGGTCCAAGCGCCAACGTCTTGATAGCCTTTTTTCATGCCTTCTTCCCAATATGGCCCAACAGGAGATGGTGCCATGCGCCATTTCGGAGTGCCATCTTCGTTTACAACAGGAAGACCTTTAGTCGTCATGTCAGCCGTAAACGCGGTGTACCAGAAGATTTGCTGAGCGATGCCACCTTGAGCTGGTACAGGACCAGATTCAGAGAATGTCATGCCTTGCGCTTCTGGTGGCGCGTACTTACGCAACCAGTCTACGTACTTTGTCGTTGCATAAACGGCCGCTGGGCCATTGGTAGCACCGCCACGAGAGACGCTTGAACCAACAGGTGAACACGCATCTTTGATACGAATACCCCATTCATCCACAGGCAAACCATTTGGTGTACCCTTATCACCCGCACCCGCCATAGAGAACCAAGCATCGGTGAAACGCCAGCCAAGAGACGGATCTTTTTTACCGTAATCCATGTGTCCATAAATGCGTTCGCCATCGATGGTTTTCACTTTATCAGTGAAGAATTCAGCGATGTCTTCGTAAGCAGACCAGTTTACTGGTACGCCAAGTTCGTAGCCGTAAATAGATTTGAATTTCGCTTTTAGGTCAGGGCGAGCAAACCAGTCAGCACGGAACCAATAAAGGTTAGCAAACTGCTGTGTTGGCAATTGGTAAAGTTTACCATCTGGGCCTGTCGTGAAATCTAAACCGATAAAGTCGGCAAGATCCAGTGTTGGCAACGTGTAATCTTTACCATCACCCATCATCATGTCAGAGATAGGAACGACTTTACCGTAACGGAAATGCGTACCGATCAAATCAGAGTCGTTTACGTAAGCATCATAGATATTACGACCAGACTGCATTTGCGTTTGCAGTTTTTCGACGACGTCACCTTCTTGAATAAGGTCATGGTTGACCTTAATGCCAGTGATTTCTTCGAAAGCTTTGGCTAATACTTGAGACTCGTATTGGTGCGTTGTTAGGGTTTCTGACGCAACATTGATTTCCATACCGCGGAATTTTTTCGCGGCGTCGGTAAACCAGTGCATTTCGTCAAGCTGTTGTTTTTTATTCAACGTGGAAACAGTAAATTCGTTATCTACCCATTTTTCTGCTGCGTCAGAGTATGCATCGGCCCAAATATTGGCAGAGTGCAACATAACAGCAAAGGGTAAGGCGGCTAGTGCAATTTTCTTCTTATTGTAGCGCATGTTTTACCTCAACAAAGTTTAGTTTTTTTATTGGCTTCCGTGCCAGATAATCCATCGTTCCTATTGATTAGGGACGCTGATGAGAGAAAGTACGAATACTTTCTCTAGCCCCAACGCATTAGGATAATCATCCAAAATGCGCACAGGACGGTTACCACCGCGATGTTCACATCCGTTAAAGCAACGAATGCGAGGTGGATAAAGGCGCTGCTGAGCAGGCCTATGAATAAGCGATCTCCTCGAGTGGTTGCCAGTGGTAAAAAACCACGACGTTCCACACAAGGTGAGACAATTTGCCATGTGGTCATACCGACCAAGATCACAGCAATGCCGATAAAGAATAGAGCAGTAGGTAATGTCCAAGACATCCAAGCCATAATGATTCTCCTTACACTCGACCAAGGGCAAAGCCCTTCGCGACATGGTTACGAACGAAATAAATGACCAACATTCCTGGCAGAATAGTAAGCACACCCGCCGCAGCGAGAAGACCCCAATCCATTCCTGAAGCCGAAACGGTACGCGTCATAATAGCGGCGATAGGTTTGGCATCGACCGACGTTAACGTACGCGCCAATAGCAGCTCTACCCAAGAGAACATGAAGCAAAAGAATGCCGTCACACCGATACCAGAGCGAATCAAAGGAATGAAGATACGCACAAAGAATTTTGGAAAAGAGTAACCATCGATATAGGCGGTTTCGTCAATTTCACGAGGCACGCCACTCATAAAGCCTTCCAAGATCCACACAGCTAGAGGCACGGTGAAAATACAATGAGCCAGTGCCACCGCAATGTGTGTATCGAACAAGCCGACTGAAGAGTACAGCTGGAAGAAAGGCAGTAAGAACACCGCTGGTGGTGCCATACGGTTTGAAAGCAACCAGAAGAACATGTGCTTATCACCAATAAACTTATAGCGGCTAAAGGCGTAAGCAGCAGGTAATGCGACCAATAAGCTAATGACCATATTCATGGAAACGTAAAAAATCGAGTTGACGTAACCCATGTACCACGTTGAATCACTAAAAATCTTGGCGTAGTTTTCCCAAGTGAAATCTGCAGGGAAGAAAGACAAGCCGCTGAGAATTTCAGTATTGGTTTTAAATGACATGTTGATGAGCCAATAAATAGGCAATAGCAACAAAATCACATAGAGCACCAGACCAAAGCGGCCGCGAGTATTTGCATTGCGGGCTTTACGCTCCGCACGGCTATAAACCGGGGCTTGCTCCTTGGTGACTTTATAGCCGTGTGATGCTCCTCCATGAGAATCATTATTGTGTGATATAGGTGTTGATGATTGAGTCATGATCCGCTCCTACTTGTCTTTTTGCATGTTCATGATGGTGGTGTAGAAAACCCAACACACGAGCAAGATGATTAAGAAGTACACCAATGAGAATGCCGCGGCTGGACCAAGGTCAAACTGTCCTATGGCTTGCTGTACTAAGGCTTGGCTCAAGAATGTCGTTGAGCTGCCAGGACCACCGCCGGTTAATACAAACGGTTCGGTGTAGATCATGAAAGAATCCATAAAGCGCAATAACATGCCGATGACTAAAACATTCGCTAGTTTAGGCAGTTGGATATGGCGGAACACCGCCCACCGAGAGGCTTGGTCAATTCGTGCCGCTTGGTAATACACTTCAGGGATTGCACGTAAACCGGAGTAGCATAAAAGGGCTATCAAGGGAGTCCAATGCCAGACGTCCATTAATACTACGGTTAGCCAGGCATCCGTCGGGTTGGAGGCATAATTATAATCGACACCGATATAATTCATAAACGCACCGAATAACCCAATGTCTGCACGACCGAAGATTTGCCAAATAGTACCGACTACGTTCCAAGGAATTAGCAGAGGGATAGCCACTAAGATCAAAGCCAACGATGCGCCTCGGCCCTTGGTTGGCATCATCAAGGCAACACAAATACCCAGCGGGACTTCTATTGCAAGAATGGTGATGGAATAGATAAATTGGCGCAGCAATGCTTCGTGTAAGCGGCTGTCTAACATGACTTGTTTGAACCACTCTGTGCCAACGAAGTAGCGCGTCTGAGGATCAAATATGTCCTGTACCGAATAGTTCACTACGGTCATCAAAGGGATGATGGCAGAGAAAGCAACAATAAGGAAAACAGGCATAACAAGGAGCCACGCCTTATTGTTTTCGACTTTAGTTTGCATGGTCGGTCTCCTTATCGTTATTGATAGCAGTAGCGACAGCTTGAATACTTAGGTCCACCAGGTATTCATCCACATAGACCTTTGTCCACTGCTCCGGAAAGCTCACATAGATTTGTCCAGAAGGTACTTGTTGGTCTTCGCTAAGGCGTGCTTTCATTATTTGACCATTGAACAAGAAAGATAAAATCTTGTAAGTGCCAAGGTCTTCTACGAAATCCACTTCTACTGGAAAAGCATCGTTATTCTTACCATCCCAAACATGAACAAACTCTGGACGAATGCCTATCTTGATGTTGCTGGCGTTCATGGCTTTTAAACGCGTAAGCATGGCGCCGCTGGTGGCTATTTCATGGCCGCCAAAGGTCAGCGTGTCGTTTAGCTCGACGTCTAAGAAGTTCATGCCTGGACTACCAATAAAGTAACCAACAAAGGTATGAGCCGGATTTTCAAACAATTCTCGTGGTGTACCGAATTGGACGATTTGTCCGTTGTACATCACCGCGATTTTATCGGCAAAAGTAGACGCTTCGAGCTGATCGTGAGTCACATACACCATGGTGATGTTGAACTGTTCATGGATTTGCTTGAGCTTACGACGCAATTTCCATTTCAACTGAGGATCGATAACCGTAAGCGGTTCATCAAACAAAATTGCCGACACATTGTCGCGAACCAAACCGCGACCCATAGATACTTTTTGTTTCTGATCGGCCGATAAGCCTTTGGCTTTGCGTTTTAGTTGGTCAGACAGTTCGAGGATTTCCGCGACTTCGTAGACTTTTGACTTCACCTTGTATTCTGGCACGCCGATGTTTCGTAGCGGGAATGCCAAATTATCAAATACTGTCATGGTGTCGTACACCACGGGAAACTGGAAAACCTGTGCAATGTTGCGTTCTTCCGGTTTCAATTCGTTGACGCGTTTACCATCAAACAACACTTCGCCGTTGGACGGTTTTAACAGGCCAGAAATAATATTAAGCAGTGTGGATTTACCGCAACCTGATGGACCAAGTAGCGCAAACGCGCCGCCTTGTTCCCACACATGCGTCATTTCACGAATGGCGTAATCTTCGGGTTTGGTTGGGTTTTCTGTATAGCTGTGTGCTAACGCATTTAACGTAATAGAAGCCATGATTATTGATCCCTCATTCGTGCTGGGGAATGCACCATCTTGCCTTGTGCGTCAAAGGCATAAAGCTTGTGCGTCGGGAAGTAGACCTTAATTTCTTGATCCACCTGATAAGCGTGAACCCCAGACAAATGCAGCACCAAATCAAAATGTGGATTGTGAACATGTAGGAAGGTTTCCGAGCCGCTGATTTCTGCAAGATCGACACGCACAGGCAGTTCTAGGTCATCGTCTGAATGAGGGACTAAACCGATGTGTGACGCGCGCACGCCAAATTGATATTCACCTGGAGTAAGGCGACGCAAATCGCTGTTTAAGCGAAAATGCACCGTGTCATCGAAGGTAACTTCTTCTTCACTGACTCGGCCTTGTACGACGTTGATAGGTGGTTCAGAGAACATCTCAGCAGTAATAATATCTTTTGGTTGATGGTAAACCTCGGCCGTTGGCCCCATTTGCAATAAACGACCTTCGTTCAAGACCGCGGTGTTGCCGCCCAGCGCCAACGCTTCGTTGGGTTCTGTGGTCGCGTAAATAGCGATGCAATTACGTACTTTAAAGAGCGCGCGTAACTCTTGGCGTAGCTCTTCGCGTAATTTGTAATCGAGGTTAACCAGTGGTTCATCGAACAAAATAATTTGAGAGTCTTTTACTAAGGCTCTTGCCATCGCGGTACGTTGTTGCTGTCCACCAGACAGTTGCAGAGGCAAACGATCAAGAAAAGGGTCGATACGAAGCATTTCAGCGGTTTCTCGTACGCGACGATCCACTTCTTTTTCATCCATCTTGGCTAAACGAAGCGGTGATGCGATATTTTCGTATACGGTGAGGTTGGGGTAGTTGATAAACTGTTGATACACCATGGAAATGTTGCGTTCGCGAACGGCTACACCGGTCACGTCTACCCCATTCATGAGGATCTTTCCTTTGGTTGGTCGGTCAAGACCAGCCATGAGTCGCATGAGCGTGGTTTTACCAGACAGCGTTCGTCCAAGTAAAACGTTGAAAGAGCCAGGTTCGAGCGTTAAGTTAACGTCGTCAATCCAAGTCTCGCCTTCAACAACACGCGATACATTCTGCAGCGTCAGAGACATTGTCAGTACCTTTTTTGTTGTTATTGTTTTTATATGTGGTCCTGTTTTTGGCTTTTTATGGCTCAAAAGTGAACACACTTTATGAATAAATACGTTGCAGAAGACATGCCAAAAATATTTTCATTGCCTAAATAAATTTTAATCTATTGATTTTTAATACTTTTATTTCATTTTATGGTTATTTCATGTGGTTTTCACTTTCGAACAGGGACTGTTCAGAGGTGTTCAAAGTGTTTACAGTTCCCCATTACAATGAACATTTCGTGCACAGTAGTGGCGTTTGCCTTGCGGTGCTGGAGTTGGAAATGCAAGACGAAGAAGAACAACAACAAAAAACCGCTGGTGCACCTGTAGGCATAGACGCTGAATGTGACACGAGTCTTACTCAGACTCACAAAGATCGGATTCAAGCGTCTTGGTATCGTTGTGAGCAATTTGGACTCGATCACAGCAGTCGTCCAGATTTTGCGACTTTACCGAAAGGCACCTTGAGCGATTTGATGGACCAGCACCGTAGCTTGCTGGAAACCACGGAAAACGAAGTGCTGCCGTATTATGAAAATATTCTCAGCAATTCGGCCTGCATGATTGTTTTAGCCGATCGTCAAGGGCATGTATTGAATACCTGGGGTCAACCACGTTTTGGCAGTGCGGAAGAGCACGGTTTAATTGGCGGGAACCAATGGACTGAAATGGGCGTTGGAACCAATGCCATTGGCACGGCGCTGATTACAGGTGAAGCGATTCAAGTTGGCCGTGACGAACACTTTTTACGCGCCAATCGTTTTATGGTGGGCTCAGCGTCGCCTATCTACAACGCTAAAAATGATTTAGTTGGTGTGCTGGACATTTCCTCCGATGCGTACCTGCCACAAGATCATACTTTTGGTATGGTGAAGCTCATGTCTTTGAGTGTTGAAAATCGTCTGATTTTTTCGGCGTTTCAGCAAGAGCATTTTATCCTGAGTTTTAATACCAATGTGGTCAGTTTAGACAGTCATTGGTCGGGTATTTTGGTGCTCGATGAAAACGGCACTATTGTGTCGGCGAATCGTCGTGCCGAAGTGGTGTTAGCGCGAGATCTGGCTTTGCTCAATATAAATCAAATTTTTGATATTGAAATGCGTGAAATTAAGCATCATCCCTTTAGTTTGCCAATGAAGTTGATCGCCATGGGGCGTTACCAGTTTTATGTCAAAGTGATTCCGCCAGTACAGCAAATTATGCGTGTTCCTGACTTCCGTCAACGTGCCGATTATGTCGCCCCTTCACAGGCTGAACCCATGGTTATAAATGAAGAAACTTTGCCGATCGAGAAGATGAGTAAAGTGGAAAATACGGTGTTGATAAATATACCTGATAACGTTATTCCATTGGCGGAATTACAACATGGCGACGAACGTGTAGAGCGCTTGGTACGTCAATCTCACAAGATCATGGAAAAGGACATTCCCATCTTGATTCATGGGGAGACGGGCGCAGGCAAAGAAATATTTGTTCGCAGTTTGCATTATCACAGCTCTCGCGCCAAAGAGATGTTAGTAGCGGTAAACTGTGCTGCGATTCCCGCGGAATTGGTTGAATCCGAACTTTTTGGTTACGAAAAAGGCGCGTTTACAGGGGCTCAAAATAGAGGCTCAATTGGCCTGATTCGTCGTGCTCATCGTGGCACTTTATTTTTGGATGAAATCGGTGAAATGCCGATGGCCGTTCAATCTCGTTTATTGCGCGTTTTACAAGAAAGAGTGGTCACACCGCTGGGTTCTACTGATGTGTATCCGGTTGATATCAAGCTTATTTCTGCCACCAACCGCACACTCAAAGAAGAAGTCAAAGAAGGGCGTTTCCGCCAAGATTTATATTATCGAATTTCCGGTTTAAACATAGAGTTGCCAGCGCTACGCGAGCGATCCGACAAAGCGGAATTGATTCAGTATCTTCATAATCGTTTACGCAAAGAAGAGCCTGGCCCTGCTTTATCACAAGCCATGGTCAATCTTTTGGTGAAACACCCTTGGCCCGGTAATATGCGACAACTGGCTCATGTGCTGAAAGTCGGCATGGCGATGGCAGATGAAGAAGTACTGGAGGATTGGCATTTGCCTGATGACTTCTTTGATGATTTAGACGCGATAGGGCAATCCGCTATGGCTGAATCTAGTCCAACGACAGGGCAAAATGAGCCATTAGAACGGCTGATTCCTCGGCTGTTAAATGAGTTTAAAGGCAATGTTTCACAAACCGCAAAAACGGCGGGAGTGAGCCGAAATACGGTGTATAAGTATGGGAAATTGAAAGACGAATCAGAATGACGATCATTTTATTTTATGTAGTCAACCTCCCAATAAGGGTGATCACCTTTAAGCTTATCTGTAATGAAGTCTAGAAACACACGCACTTTTGCTGGTAAATGACGACGCTCAGGAAAAACGGCATAAAAAGTGTGTGTTGGAAGTGAGTGGTTTTCAAAAAATGCACTGAATTTTATGAATACCTTAAGTTTTAGTACTTTAAGAAAAGGTTTTTATTATTACCTGAGGCGTCTGTATTTTTAATTACAAATATCATGTACTTTTTTTCTAGTAACTTGCTATCAATATAGAACACAAGAGCAAGCGATAAGGAGAGGCCGTTCCACTTTGTAAAGGTGTAAAGCCATCTTAACGACGTTGTGTCTTTTTTGCTTCTATTTCGGATCTATATACAGGGGATTGTTAACGCAGCGTTGTGTTACATAATTGCAGAAGGCATTGAAACCAAAGGCGACAGCGAGAAAATCAACCACATCGGCATCCATCTTCATCAAGGCTGGTATCACGGTCGCCCCATGAGTGCCGAAAAATCACGGCGTATACGGTGTAGTGTTAACGTATTCATTCCGCTAAGAAAAAGACGTTGGCTGGTTAAGTGATCTATTTACTAAGATTAGGCCTTTGTCTTAAAGCGTGTCTCGAATCTCCGCAACGAAGTCGTAGGAATCACCAGGGAACCATGAACGAGTAAATTCGACGTGGGTACCTTCGTGATTGATGCCGGTTCGTTCTATGTACAATGCTGCACTGAGCTGAGGAATGTCCAGCAAACTCGCCCGTTGTTCATCAATACTCACGGCACGCAGTCTTTGTAGCGCTCGGACCGGTCGGCAACCTTGCTGTTCTAATAAATTGTAGAGCGACCCTTCCATAGCAAATGGGTTAAGAATATAGCGACTAGGAATGGTGGCTAACTCTAGTGCCATGGGTTTGCCGTCCGCGTAACGTAAGCGATAAAAACGCACCACTTCTTGGTCTGGCGCCAGTTTAAGCGCTTTGCACTCGTCTTCGTGAGGCATGCCTAAAGAGCGGTCCAACCACTTTGAAGTGATGGTTTTACCACGCGCTTCCATGACTTCGGTAAAGCTGCGTAAATGGTTTAAAGGCTGTTCAACCCGTTCACTCACAAAGGTACCCGCGCCTTGGCGCTGAGTTAAGACTTCGTCTTTGATAAGCTCATCAATGGCCCGTCGAATGGTCACGCGAGAAACGTCCAGATACTTAGCAAGATCGCGCTCAGGCGGTAAGGTATCCCCGCCGGAAACTCGCTCTTCAGTTATGGCGGCTTGAATGGCTTTCTTAACTTGAATGTAGAGCGGTATGCCTTTTTCTCGCAAGGTCTCAGGCGCACCAAATAATGAATTAACCCGATTTTGACTCATTCTATTTTCCAAAGGGGAGTGCCCCATATTGTCAACGTACGCTTCCCTAATTAGGGAAGCGGCTTTGTTTCTAAGTTGGAATTTACTCGAGGTAAAGCATGACCTTGATGATTAAACAGATACAAGCTGTTTGGTTTTATACCAAACGTAACGTTATCGCCCGCTTGGTATTGGTTATCGCCATCTACCTTTAGCACAAACTCGCCTTCTTGTTGTATATCTACGTATAAGTAAGATTGCTCTCCAAGGTGTTCTACCAGCGTAATTTTCCCTTCTAGCGTATTCTCGTCGCAGGTTACAGACATGTGCTCAGGACGAAGGCCTAATTGCACGTGAACGCCTTTTTCTAAACTTGAGCTATCGATGGCGGCAGAAATAACGCGGCCGGATTCTAACATGATTTGCGTGTTTTCGGGGCCTACTTCGGTAATTCTGGCGGAGAGGAAATTCATTTTTGGCGAGCCAATAAATCCCGCGACAAACTGTGTCTGTGGATGATGATACAAATGCAAAGGCGAGCCAACTTGCTCTACTCGGCCTTTGTTCATGACGACGATTTTGTCGCCTAATGTCATGGCTTCAACTTGATCATGGGTAACATAAACCACGGTGGCTTTTAGTTCTTGATGCAACTTGCCAAGTTCAACGCGAGTTTGCACACGAAGCGACGCATCAAGATTAGACAATGGTTCGTCAAACAAGAAGACTTTAGGGTCACGAACAATAGCGCGACCAATCGCTACACGCTGGCGTTGGCCGCCGGAAAGCTCACGAGGTAAACGATTCAGCAGGTGATCTATTTTCAATTTTTTTGCCGCTTCGAGTACTTTGTTGTTCACAAATGCCTTGTCTTTGCCGGCAATTTTTAGTCCGAACGCCATGTTTTTAAACACATTCATATGTGGGTACAAAGCGTAAGATTGAAACACCATCGCGATGCCACGCTTCGCTGGCGAACGACCATTGACGCGCTCGCCATCGATATACAGGTCGCCTTCCGTAATGTCTTCAAGTCCTGACAATAAACGAAGTAAGGTGGATTTCCCGCACCCTGATTCGCCGATCAACACGACAAATTCGCCGTCTTTAATGTCTAGGTCGATGCCATGCAATACGTCCACATCGCCAAAACGTTTTTTAATGTTATTGAGTTTTACACTTGCCATAAAATGAGTCTCCAACGGTCAAGATAGTGTGTTTATTTGACCGCTCCGCTGGTTAAGCCGCGGATCAGTTGTCTTGAAAAAATAGTGTATAGGATCAGCACGGGAACAATCGCCAAAGTGAGGGCAGACAGTACCGAGTTCCAGTTCGTTACGTATTGGCCAACAAATTGCTGTACGCCTAGGGTAATGGTGCGCGTTTCTTCCCCAGGCGCCAGAATGAGTGGGAACCATAAATCGTTCCAAATTGGGATCATGGTAAAGACCGCTACGGTCGCCATCGCAGGCTTAAGCAGTGGCAAAATAATGCAGAAGAAAATCTTATATTCACTGACCGCATCACATCGCGCCGCTTCCGTAAGCTCCTTCGGAATGGTGCGTACAAACTCAGACAATATATACACCGCGAGAGGCAAGCCTTGTGCGATGTACACCAGCACCAGAGCGGTGAGGGTATTGGCAAGGTTCAGTTCGACCATCAAACTCAGAATACTCACTGTGCCGAGTCGAATTGGAATCATGATGCCCATGGCGAATAAGAAGGTGATAACAAAATTGCCGCGAAACTTATATTCAGTTAATGCCCAAGCTGCCATGGCACCCAGCAACAAAACCAAGCCAACGGCAATCAATGTGACCACCAAACTGTTCCATGAATACAAACCGAAATTTGACCGCAATAGCACTTCTTCAAAACCCGCTAAGGTAAAAGAGCTGCTGTCAGGCAATCCCAATGGGTCCTTAAAAATCGCTTTACGGGTTTTAAACGCATTAATGATAACGACGACAATCGGGAACAGAGCGATAACGGTATAAGCCAACAAAATGGCGTGAACCGTGACACTTTTTGATACGTTGCGTGGTGAGGAAGACAAAAGCCCATTTAATAGTTTCATCATAGCCTCCTAAAATTGGAATCGCTGAATGCGACGTTGAACAAAGAAAAGGAACAGCATGACACCCACTAAAATGATTAAGAACATTAGAGTGGCAACCGCGGCGCCCATGCTGGCACTGCCTTGCTGAAGCTGGAAGCCAAAGAAGGTTCGGTAAAAGAAAGTCCCCATCAAATCGGTGGAGAAATTAGGCCCTGCTAAGGCGCCCTTCACGGCGTATATCAATTCAAAGGCATTGAAATTCGCGACAAAGGTCAAAATCGAAACCATGGCAATGGTCGGTAATATCAAGGGTAATTTGATGTACCAAAAGGTCTGCAATGGGTTTGCGCCATCGACCACACTCGCATCAACGATGTCATCAGGAATGTTCAGCAAGGTGGCGTAAATCAGCATCATGGGAATACCAACAAACTGCCAAACAGAAATAAAACTGAGGGTAATTAAGGCGCTTCCTTCTTTGCCTAGCCAAGCATCAAAATAGTGACCAAGGCCAATGCTATACAGGAAGTTTTCAGAAATTCCCCAGATTGGGCTGAGAAGCAGTTGCCAAACAAAGCCAATGATTACCACGGACAGCATGGTTGGCATAAAAATAAGTGTGCGATACGTGCCAGACAAACGTAATTTTGGCGAGCTTAAGAGCACGGCAAGTAACAACCCTATCGGGTTTTGCAGCAGCATATGAATGGCAAAGAACTTAAAGTTGTTAAGCAGTGCGTTCCAAAAAGCATCGGACCAATTATCGTCTGTCACTAAGGTAATGAAATTTTGCAGACCGACAAAAGTACTCTCACCTCGTTGGGTGTCGAACAAACTTAAAAAAAGTGTGTCGAGTAATGGGTAAACGCTGAACGTAACGTAAACCAGCAACGCGGGCGTCAGGAAAACGACGAGGTGCCATGGAAAGGGCTTTTTTTCGTCTTGGTGGTTTGGTTGAGTCATAGCTCTGTCTCGAATAATAGTACTGTCTCAAATAATAGTAACGTCTCGAATCATCAAAATAGGGAGGGCATTCGCCCTCCCATGGTTTGCTTAGCTTATTGTTGAGGAGCGTACCATTGCTCTAACCCTTCTTGCGTTTCTTGCGCGGCTGCTTCTGGTGTCATTGTGCCGTTGATAACTTGTGCACTGACGTTCCAAAGTTGGTTTTCTAAGTTTGGTGTACCACGAGAAAGGATCTGGTAAGAGTTACGAATCGTAGACTCGCAATCGTCACGCCAGCTGATAAATTCCTGAGCTACTGGGTCTTTGATTGCAATTTTATGGTTCGACAATGGAAAGAAGCCTGGCACCGCATTGGCAAACAATTCCGCAAATTCTTGGCTTGTCATCCAATTTAGTAATTCACGTGCGGCGGCTTTGTTTTTCGAATTAGCATTGATACCAATACCAATGTCTGTGTGATCACTTATGTAGCAAGTATCGCCTGCTTTTGCGACTGGTGGTGGGAAAGCGCCAAATTCAAAATCGGCTTGATTGTTGAATGTTTGAATGTCCCAAGATCCTGCTGGATAAATTGCGCTGCGGCTCAGTGTGAATAGGTTTTGAGAATCAGAGTATTTCTGTGCTTCAAAGCCATTGCCAAGATACGGTTTCCATTTCGCTAACTCTTTCCACGTATCCACGTACGGTTTGTCCGTCAGTTTGGCTTTGCCATCTAGAAGTGCTTTACGACCTGCTTCGCCTTTCCAATAGTTTGGACCTATATTTTGAAAGCCCATCGTAGCAGTTTCCCACTGGTCCGCTGTGCCCATGGCAAGAGGTGTGTAGCGACTTTCAGATTTGATGGTGTCGAGTACTTTAAAGAATTCATCACGTGTTTTTGGTTCAGATAGACTCAATTCTTTAAAAATTTCTTTGTTATAAATGAAGCCATGAATAACAGACGCCATAGGTAAACAGAATTGATCTTGTCCATCATCGGTGACCCAAGCACTTTTCGCCACGTCAGAGAATTCACCAAGTCCTTTAAGGTCGTTTAGCTTGTCCAAATAACCCTCTTTATAAAGGGTTAATGAGGTATCAAAGGGGCGGCATGTAATAAGGTCGCCAGCCGTACCTGCTTGAAGTTTTGCTTGTAGAGCAGAGTTGTATTGTGTTGGTGGTGTCGGCGAGAAATAGACTTTTGTGCCAGGGTGGCTTTTATTGAAGGCGGGAATGATAACGTCTGACCAAATGTTGGCGTCGTCACTACGCCAGCTTTCAATGTTTAAGGTTCCTGCCGCATTTGCCATGCCTGCACTGCTTAAAACAACAGCAGTAGCGAGAGCATACTTTGATACGGACAGGATTGAATGAGCATTCAGCATGGTTGTTCTCCGATTGTGTTGGTGATTTTCTTGGTTTTTTATTATTAAATACCTTCAATTGGTATTTTTTAGGTATTGTTTGTTTTTAGAAATTAGCACCAATATTGCACGCAAGCAAATAAATATACCAAAAAATAGAAAATATTTTGACCTTTATAGATCAAAGGTTCTATATTGGTATTGTTGTTTTGATGGCAAATGCTTTAAAGGTAAATGTTTATGCAGGTTATTATTCTTCCTACGCCTAATGATGTGGCTCAGTACGCTGCCAACAGTGTAGTGGATGTGGTTACAGAAAATACCAACTCGATACTTGGGCTAGCGACGGGGTCTACACCGATTGCGCTTTATGATGAATTAGTCAGCCGCTGCCGAGCGGGTTTGCTTTCTTTTAAAAATACGAAAACCTTCAATCTAGATGAATACATTGGTATTTCTGAGTGTCATGAGCAAAGCTACCGCGCCTTTATGAATCGGCACTTATTTAATCTTGTCGATATTAATTCTGCCAATACGTATGTTCCTTTGGCGGACAGTTTGGATCCAGAGGTTCTTGCTCGTAATGCGAAGGCTTACGAGTCAGAAATCGAGAGGTCAGGCGGCATAGATCTACAAATACTGGGCATTGGTGTGAATGGACATATTGGCTTTAACGAGCCCACGTCCAGCTTTGCGTCAAGAACGCGGATTAAAACCTTGTCTAAATCGACGGTAGAAGCCAATAAGCGTTTTTTTACCGAAGGAGAGTTTCAGCCCCACTTAGCCATTACCATGGGTATTGGTACTATTCTGGAGAGCCGCGCTATTTTGCTGATGGCGACAGGAAAAGGCAAAGCGCAAGCGGTGAAAGATATGATAGAAGGGCCACTGACGTCCATGTGCCCAGCGTCCGTTTTGCAACAGCACAAAAAATCGATCGTGATATTAGACGAAGAGGCAGCCAGTTTGCTGTCGTTAAAAGAATATTATTTATGGTGTGAAGAAAAGCGCCAGCAGTTGCATGAAGGAAATTTGTTATGACAGGCCTGTATATTGGCGTCGATGGCGGTGGAACCTTTTGCCGTGCACGCCTCGTTAACGGTGAGGGGACGGTGTTAGGCGAAGCCGTCGCGGGCTCTGGTAATCCACGTATTGGTATTGAAGCCGCGTGGCAAAATATAACCAATGCCTGTTTAGAAGCGTGTCATCAAGGGAATATCGACCCTAATGATTATTCTAAAATCACGCTTGGACTTGGGCTTGCTGGGGCAAATCAGCCACTTGAGCAAGAACTGGTTATTGCTCAGTCATCCCCGTTTGGACGTCGTTATTTATTGACCGATGCGCACTCTGCTTGTCTTGGTGCATTTGATGGACAAGATGGCGCTTTACTTATTTTAGGTACGGGCAGTTGTGGTGTTTTTTATCAGAATGAACGGTTTCATATTGTCGGCGGCTGGGGCTTTCCGTTATCGGATCAAGGCAGTGGTGCTCGTATTGGGCTGTCTGCTTTAGAGCATTCATTGGCAGCGCTGGATGGAATCACGCCTACATCGCCAATGACAGACAGTATTAATGCCGAGTTTTCTTTATCGCCAGAGGAATATGTATTGTTCCAAAATCGTCAGCCGTTACCAAAAGAATACGGAGCCTTTGCCATTCAAGTTTTCGAATTTGCTCTGCAAAAAGACCCTGTCGCGTTGAAAATCGTCCATGAACAAGTGGTTTGGATTAGTCAATATTTAGATTGTTTGATTGCAAAAGGCGCAAAGCAAATCGTGCTCGCTGGTGGCGTATCAGACGTCATTCAGCCTTACTTGCCGAAACACTACCTTGCTTATTTATGCGAATCCAAAGGTGACGCAATGGCGGGGGCGATATTGATGGCCAAAGAACAGATTGGAAGGATGGCAATATGACGACAATATTTGCAAGACGCCTGTTTAATGGCGAGCAGTGGCTGAGCAACCAAGAAGTGACGTTTAGCGGCAGCCAAATTGCGTCAATCGTTGCCACGCAAACGCCAAGTAATACCGCCACTGATGTCGTGGAAATTCTCGCTCCGGGCTTTATCGATGTGCATGTCAATGGCGGCGG